>NZ_JBEXID010000272.1:0-1027 GCF_040608395.1 Streptomyces sp. NPDC005181 | reverse complement strand
CATGATCCTGCTCTGTCTGGCCGGTTACGCCCGACCGCTCCCCGGGCGAGCCCTCGCGGAGACCGCTTGAAACCCACAGATGCGAGCGAAGAGCCATTTTAAGGCAGGTCACGCCCATGTCGAAGATCCCGCCGGGTCTCCGGGGCCGCTGCCTCACCACCTCCCCCCTTCACACCTCCGGCACACTGTGACGCTCTTGCGTATTCGCACCACAGAAGACTGTTGCCGTAAATGACCCCAGAGGGGACCACAGGCAGCAAATACGGCCCGAATGGAGTTGGTTACAGGTGCAATGCCGCCGAGGCTCCGGGCGTGGACCACTCGGTAGAGTGATCACATCTGAACAGTCCGGCAATGAGTGAAAGCAGCCAGGGGGACCCATGTCGTTCGAGGAAGAGTGGGCTCAGCAGAAGGGCGAGGTGACCGAGCGTCACTCGTCGCAGATGCAGTTGAACCAGCTCCCCACCGACCAAGGGGCCACGACGCAGCCGCCCTTGCTGGGCAGCAGCAACTCACCGGACCTGGCGACCACGCCCGCCAAGAAGAAGAAGGCGGCGAACAGCATCGAGAAAAACCTCGAGCCCGGCACCAGGACTGCGGCCAACGCCGCCGACGAATCCGTCCGCGGAGCCGCCGCCGAGTTCAAGGGCTGGGAGACGGCCGCCGGGCTCAAGAAGGCCCACTCCCACTGGGACGAGCAGGTCAAGCGGCTGATGGGGCGTCTGAGCCAGGAGAAGTCGGCACTCCGGAACACGGCAGTCCTTTTCAGTAACAACGACCTGGAAACCGAGGTCGGCTTCAACTCGGTGAAGTCCAAAGTGTCGGGCATCTAGGGGGAACGATGCCAACATACGACGAGATCATGCACATAAAGCTGTCCGCACTCACCACGGCGGCGGACGGCTGGAAAACAATGGCGGGCAAGTTCAAGAGCAAACATTCAGTGCGACCGCAGCGTGTGACGGTTTCGGGTGTGTGGTGACGGCTGGTGACCGAGTGGTCAGCGGCTGTCGGAGCGGGGGTGTCA
>NZ_JBEXID010000271.1:0-1046 GCF_040608395.1 Streptomyces sp. NPDC005181 | reverse complement strand
GTCATCTTGCCGAGCCGCTCGTCCAGCATCTTGCCGGTGAACTTCGGCCACCAGAAGTGGAATCCGGCGAACATCGCGAAGACCACGGTGCCGAAGACGACGTAGTGGAAGTGCGCGACGACGAAGTACGAGTCCGAGACATGGAAGTCCAGCGGGGGCGAGGCCAGGATGACGCCGGTCAGACCACCGAAGAGGAACGTCACCAGAAAGCCGATGGCCCAGAGCATCGGTGTCTCGAAGGACAGCGATCCCTTCCACATCGTGCCGATCCAGTTGAAGAACTTCACACCGGTGGGTACCGCGATGAGGAACGTCATGAACGAGAAGAACGGCAGCAGCACACCGCCGGTGACGAACATGTGGTGCGCCCACACGGTCACCGAGAGACCCGCGATGGCGATCGTCGCGCTGATCAGGCCGACGTAGCCGAAGAGCGGCTTACGGCTGAAGACAGGAATGACCTCGCTGACGATCCCGAAGAATGGCAACGCGATGATGTACACCTCCGGATGGCCGAAGAACCAGAAAAGGTGCTGCCAGAGCAGCGCGCCGCCATTGGCCGCGTCGAATACATGCGCCCCGAACTTGCGGTCCGCCTCCAGCACCAGAAGTGCCGCCGCCAGCACCGGGAAGGCCAGCAGGACCAGCACACCGGTCAGTAGCACGGTCCACACGAACATCGGCATCCGGAACATCGTCATGCCGGGCGCGCGCAGGCCGATGATCGTGGTGATGAAGTTGACCGAGCCGAGGATCGTGCCGAAGCCGGAAAAGGCCAGACCCATGATCCACATATCGCTGCCGATCCCCGGCGAACGGACCGCGTCGGTCAGTGGGGAGTAGGCGAACCAGCCGAAGTCCGCGGCGCCGTTCGGGGTGAGGAAGCCGGCCACCGCGATGATCGAGCCGAAGAGGTACAGCCAGTACGCGAACATGTTCAGCCGCGGGAACGCCACGTCGGGCGCGCCGATCTGCAGCGGCATGATCCAGTTCGCGAACCCGGCGAACAGCGGCGTCGCGAACATCAGCAGCATGATCGTGCCGTG
>NZ_JBEXID010000270.1:0-1046 GCF_040608395.1 Streptomyces sp. NPDC005181 | reverse complement strand
GTCATCTTGCCGAGCCGCTCGTCCAGCATCTTGCCGGTGAACTTCGGCCACCAGAAGTGGAATCCGGCGAACATCGCGAAGACCACGGTGCCGAACACCACGTAGTGGAAGTGCGCGACGACGAAGTACGAGTCCGAGACGTGGAAGTCCAGCGGGGGCGACGCCAGGATGACGCCGGTCAGACCACCGAAGAGGAACGTCACCAGAAAGCCGATGGACCAGAGCATCGGGGTCTCGAAGGACAGCGACCCCTTCCACATCGTGCCGACCCAGTTGAAGAACTTCACACCGGTGGGCACCGCGATGAGGAACGTCATGAACGAGAAGAACGGCAGCAGCACACCGCCGGTGACGTACATGTGGTGCGCCCACACGGTCACCGACAGGCCCGCGATGGCGATCGTCGCCGAGATCAGACCGACGTAGCCGAAGATCGGTTTGCGGCTGAAGACGGGAATGACTTCGGAAACGATCCCGAAGAACGGCAACGCGATGATGTACACCTCTGGATGGCCGAAGAACCAGAAGAGGTGTTGCCAGAGCAGGGCGCCGCCATTGGCCGCGTCGAATACATGCGCCCCGAACTTGCGGTCCGCCTCCAGCGCGAAGAGCGCGGCGGCGAGCACCGGGAAGGCCAGCAGGACCAGCACACCGGTCAGCAGGACGTTCCACACGAAGATCGGCATGCGGAACATCGTCATGCCGGGTGCGCGCATGCAGATGATCGTGGTGATGAAGTTGACCGAACCGAGGATCGTGCCGAAGCCGGAGAAGGCCAGACCCATGATCCACATATCGGCGCCGATGCCCGGCGAACGGACCGCGTCCGAGAGCGGGGAGTAGGCGAACCAGCCGAAGTCGGCCGCACCCTGCGGGGTGAGGAAGCCGGCCACCGCGATGATCGAGCCGAAAAGGTACAGCCAGTACGCGAACATGTTCAGCCGCGGGAAAGCCACGTCGGGCGCGCCGATCTGCAGCGGCATGATCCAGTTCGCGAACCCGGCGAACAGCGGCGTCGCGAACATCAGCAGCATGATCGTGCCGTG
>NZ_JBEXID010000269.1:0-1050 GCF_040608395.1 Streptomyces sp. NPDC005181 | reverse complement strand
ACGGCCTTGGGGGAAATTGATGTCTGGGCGTGCTGGCCTGGCGGTTCGGCTGGTGGGTGATCAGCAGGCGGTGCCGCGGACGAGGACGAGTTCGGTGCTCGTGCGGCGGCGGGTGGCCCGCCGGGCGGATCGGTCGGAGACGAGGCCGGCGATCGCAAGGTGGGTCTCGGCGTAGGTGTCGCGCCGTCCGGTGAACCGCCGCAGGGGCGCCCACTGCCTCAGCTCGGCGTTGGTGTGCTCCACGCAGATCCGGGCCGAGGACTGACGGCGTCTGGCCTCCCGCCAGGCGTACTTGTCGCCGTCGCACGCCTCGTCCTTGGGCTTCTTCGGCGGGGCGCTCACCTGATCGGGGAACTCCTTGGACAGCCCCATGTATCCGGAGTCGACCTTGGCTTTCACCATTGGTCGGGTCCGGAACTGTTCGGCAATGCCCTCGGTGCGTACGGCGGTCTGATCGTGCATTCTGCCTGGTCGCACCGCTCCGGACAGCAGCATGCGGCCCTGGCCGTCGCTGAACGTGGTGGTCTTCATGGTGTTCTGCTTGCGCTTGCCGGAGACGAACGCCCGGCGGCCGGGGCGTCCCGCCTGCGGGCGGCGGACCTGGGTCTCGGCTCCGTCGAGCCGCAGCTCGACACCCTCGGCCTCGGCGTAGGCGAAGACGTCCTCCAAGGTCTTAAGCCGTAGGCCCGGCCGGTCGGGCACGGCGAAGCCGCGGGCCGCCAGGAGCGGGCGGACCTGGCGGACGGCTTCGGAGACGGTGGAGCGGTCCACGTCGAAGAGCTCGGCGAGGACCACGTGCGGCAGCTGGTGCCGCAGATGGACCAGGGTGACCAGCAGCCGGTCGAGGAAGACCAGCTTCGGCTTGCGCCCGGCCCCGGCCGCCCGTCGGCGCGGGCCACCACGCTCGGCATGCAGCACGGACTGTCGGGCGGCCTCCCACGGCTGAGCGAGCTCTTCGAGCAACTCGCCGAAATGTCCGCGAGAGACACCAGACAGGGCAGGATGGGAGCAGGCCGCACGGGCCCAGGTCAGCTTCACAACTCACCCAAC
>NZ_JBEXID010000268.1:0-1061 GCF_040608395.1 Streptomyces sp. NPDC005181 | reverse complement strand
TCAGAGGGCTCTACGTTCTTGATCGGGTTGGTCCTCCCATTCGTAGGGTGGGGACACCCAGGGACATCAGGTGTGGCTATGAGAGGGCTGCCGGCTTGTGGCTGGAAACGCTTCGCCGCCTGGTGTCCCACGACGAGTCGGCCGCCGATTAGGAAATGCGAACAAGTCGTTGAGTAGAGCAATGCCGGCGAGGTCGTCCGTGGTACGAACTGCACGAACACGTACGTCAGGAGCACGATGAGCCGGATATGGGCGGGGATCGACAGTGACAAGGGCCACCATCACGGCCTCGCGTTGGGTGCCGACGGCAAGACGCTGTTGTCACGGCGGGTCGCCAACGACGAGCCCGAGCTGCTGAAGCTGATCGGGGATGTCCTGGCCCTGGCCGACGGCTACCGGGTCACCTGGGCCATCGACATGACCGGCGGTGAGCCCGCGCTGCTGCTGGCCCTGCTGATCAACCACGGCCAGGAGGTCCTCTACATTCCCGGCCGCCTGGTGAACCGGGTATCCGATGGCTACCGGGGCGAGGGCAAGACCGACGCCCGCGACGCCTACGTGATCGCCGACCAGGCCAGGATGCGCCGCGACCTGCGGCCCATGCGCCCCGGCGACGAAGCCGCCGTCGAACTGCGGCTGCTGACCGGTCGACGTGCCGATCTCGTCGAGAACCGCACCCGCGTGGTGAAGCGTCTGCGCGGCACCCTGCTGGGCATATTCCCGGCCCTGGAGCGAGCCCTGGATGTGACCAACACCGGCCCGCTCAGGCTGTTGACGGGTTACCAGACTCCGGCAGCGCTCCGCCGCGCCGGCATCACGCGGCTGACGAAGTGGCTGGCCAACCGCAAGGTCCGAAGTGCGAGTTCCCTGGCCGAAGCGGCGGTTGAGGCCGCCGATCGGCAGCACACTGCCGTCCCTGGGGAGAAGACCATCGCGAAGCTGGTCCGCACTCTGGCCGAGGAAGTGATGACCCTCAACGAGCAGATCTCCGAGATGAACAAGCTCATCGAGGGCCGGTTTCGCGAGCACGAACTCGCCGACATCGTCCTGAGCGTCCCGGG
>NZ_JBEXID010000267.1:0-1072 GCF_040608395.1 Streptomyces sp. NPDC005181 | reverse complement strand
GACTCTGCTGCGCAATTCGCTGCGGGGGTGGGGTCGGGTCCGTCATGATCGTTCCTGAGGTCGCTTCTCTGTCGTGCGGCCGTGGAGGCGGTACGGATGTCGATGCGGCCGGTGGGGCTGCCGGAGATCCCGGAACAGACCGTGGCGGTGGCGCGGGCGGCGTTCCCGAAGGGAAGCCTGGCGATACGGGTGCGGGACCGCCTCGCGGAAGTCTTCGTCGCCGAGCCGTTCGCGGGGGCATTCGGGGTGCGTGGGGCTCCGGGGCTGTCGCCGGGGGTGTTGTCGCTGGTCACGGTGTTGCAGTTCGCCGAGGACCTCACTGATCGACAGGCTGCGGCGATGGCGGTGCGGGCCATCGACTGGAAGTACGCGCTCGGGGCGGAGCTGACGGACACCGGCTTCGATGCCAGCGTGTTGTCCAGGTTCCGGGCCCGGCTCGCGGACAACGGCATGGAGCGGGTGGTCTTCGACCGGCTCCTTGAGCACTGCAAGGACGCCGGTCTGGTGGTGGCCGGGGGCAAGCAGCGCACCGATTCCACCCATGTGATCAGTGCGGTGCGGGACTTGAGCCGGCTGGAGCTGGCCGGGGAGAGCGTGCGGGCGGCGCTGGAGGCTCTGGCGGTCGCGGCGCCGGTCTGGCTGGCCGGACAGATCGACGTAACGGAGTTCGCCGAGCGGTACGGACCGAGGACCGACGGCTGGCGGATGCCGTCCTCACAGGCCAAACGCGACCGCCTCGCCCAGGTCTTCGGCCAGGACGCCCTCGCCCTGTGCCGGGCGGCCTGGGCCGAGGACACCCCGGTGTGGATCCGTGAGGTCGAGGCGGTGCATCTGCTGCGGCAGGTCCTGGTGCAGACCTACATCATCCGGTCCGATGCCCGGGGACGGCAGGTGATCAGGAAGCGGGACGCCGACGACGGCGTCCCGCCCGGTCAACTCCGCCTGGCCTCCCCCTACGACGCGGACGCACGCTGGGCGGCCAAGGGCGATGACCTGTTCTGGATGGGCTACAAGATCCACCTCACCGAAACGTGCGGCACACTCCCCGACGCCGACGCCGACGCCGACGCCG
>NZ_JBEXID010000266.1:0-1105 GCF_040608395.1 Streptomyces sp. NPDC005181 | reverse complement strand
GGCTCTCCTGCCGTATGTGTGGGTGCTCTGACCTGCCCTGATACGTGAAACACGCCGTCTCCTGTGATCCTTGAGGTGTTGAGGCTCAAGTTGGATCAAGCAGGAAAACGGCGTGTCTGTCTTCAGGATATGGAAGCGGACGCTGATGACCCAAAACATGGTGGTCGAGGGCGTCCGGATCGATGAGAACGAACAGTGTGTGATCGTGTCAGTACGGCCTGATGCCCGCCGTCGTGGCAGGTGCGGACAGTGCCGCCGTCCGGCCGCCGGGTACGACGCGGGCCGGGGCAGGCGCCGGTGGCGGTGCCTGGACCACGGGGCGGTGCGGGTGTTCCTGGAGGCCGACATGCCGCGGGTGTGGTGCCGGTCGCACGGCGTCGTCACGGCCGCCGTGCCCTGGGCCCGCCACGACGCCGGGCACAGCCTGGCTTTCGACCGGCAGACCGCGTGGATGGCCGCGGAGTGCTCCAAGTCCGCGACCGCGCAGTTGATGCGGACCTCGTGGCGCACGGTCGGCGGCATCGTGGCGCGCGTGGTCGCCGACCGCGACCGGACCGTCGACCGGCTCGCGGGGCTGACCCGGATCGGGATCGATGAGATCAGCTACCGCAAGGGGCAGAAGTACATGACCGTGGTCGTGGACCACGACACCGGCCGGGTCGTCTGGATGGCCGACGGGCACGGCAAGACCGTCCTGCACCGCTTCTTCGACGACCTCGGCGACCAACGGGCCGCCGCACTCACCCACATCAGCGCCGACGGCGCCGGCTGGATCGCCGACGTCCTCGCCGAGCGTGCTGAGAGGGCGGTACGGGTGATGGACCCCTTCCACGTGGTCGCCTGGGCCACCGATGCCCTGGACACCGAACGCAGAGCCTCGTGGAACCGGGCCCGCCACCAGGCCGAGGACACCGGCGGCCGCGAGACGGCCCGCGCGTTGAAGGACTCCCGGTTCGCGCTGTGGAAGAACGCCGACGACCTCACCGACCGCCAGGCCGCCAAGCTCACCTGGATCGCCGCGACCGACCCCCGCCTCCACCGCGCCTACCTCCTCAAGGAAGCTCTGCGGAGCGTATTCACCCTGGCCAAGACCCGTCCCACCGCG
>NZ_JBEXID010000265.1:0-1125 GCF_040608395.1 Streptomyces sp. NPDC005181 | reverse complement strand
GTCATCGGTCAACGCCAGCTCGGCCATCGGCCGCCCCATCTTCGCCATGAAGACAGTCTACTTATTCAACGAATCTACGACGCAGGACACTAGGTTCAGCGATCACACAAGGCGGGTGCACCTCTTCCGTGCAGGCGCTTACCGAGTGGAGCCGCGGCTTGTCCGTGCAGGCCAGCGGGAAGGGACAGGTCGGCAAGGCGGGAGCGGTGTTGTTGAGCGCGCTCGCGGACCGGACCGGGCTGACCGGCGGCCTGTCGCAGCGACTGAAGCCCAGGGGCCGCAAGGTCGTTCACGACCGCGGCCGGATGCTGGTCGACCTGGCCGTGGTGCTCTGCCTGGGCGGCAAGGCCCTGGCCGACATACGTCTGCTCGACCACCTTGCGAAGGTCTTCGGCCCGGCCGGGGCCCTCCACGATGTGGCGCGCACTCAAGGCCCTGGACGCGAAGGCAGTGGACCGGATCTGCGCGGTACGCGCCCGCACCCGGGTCTACGTATGGCAGCAGCTCGCCCTGCGCCCGGCCGGCTTCCCCTGGCTGACGGTGGCCCGGCACCGCCTGACCGGCTGGGTCGTGCTGGACGTGGACGCCACCCTGGTCAACACCGCCAGCGCCAAGCAGGGGGCGGCGGTCACCTGGAAGAAGGGATTCGGCTACCACCCCATCGCCGTGACCTGCGACAACACCCGCGAGATGCTGGCGGTGCACCTCCGCCCCGGCAACGCGGGCTCCAACACCGTCGCCGACCACGTCGCCGTCCTGGCCGAGGCCGTGCGCCAGGTCCCGGCCTGCCTGCGCACGAAGATCCTGATCCGCGCGGACGGCGCCGGCGGCACCCACGGCCTGATCGAGTGGATCCGCTCCGGCGGCGGCAACAAGAAGTTCACCTGGCACTACTCGCTCGGCTTCACCGTCACCGCCGGCCTGGAGAAACTGATCGCGAAGGTTCCGCGCCTGGCCTGGCGCGCGGCGATGAACGTCGCCGACCGCCCGATCGGCGACACCTGGGTCATGGAGATGAGCGGCCGCACTGGCCTAGTAGGGCTTTGTTAGGTACCCCAAGTGCTCCTCGTCGGATAGATTGTGATCTTCTTTCAGGTGTGACTCCTGAGGAGATGGAAGAGGTCC
>NZ_JBEXID010000264.1:0-1195 GCF_040608395.1 Streptomyces sp. NPDC005181 | reverse complement strand
ATCCAACCACACCGCGACGGCCCAACTCGACGACCACCAAGCGTGATGAGGCGGCCGGAACGATCACGCTCCGATTACCAACTGAATGTTTGCGACTGGACCTGTCCGGTACTCGCCGTTAATTTACCTCAATTGCCATTCCCCCCAAGGACTTTGATGGGTCATCATCGAATTGACACGGAAAGCCGGGCACTCGGTGCCCGCACGAAGTGGAGGAGGCGCGGAGTGCGCAATCGGGTGCGCGCAAGGGACGGGCGGCATCTGATGGTGGAGCGTCTGGGCGACCCGCGGGGCAGACCGGTCTTTCTGCTGCACGGAATGCCCGGCAGCCGGCTCGGTCCGGCCCCGCGCGGCATGGTGCTGTACCAGCGCAAGACCCAGCTCATCACCTACGACCGGCCGGGCTATGGCGGCTCCGACCGACTCGCGGGCCGCTGCGTGGCTGACGTCGTGGAGGATGTGCGGGCCATCGCGGACTCGCTCGGGCTGGAGCGGTTCGCCGTGGTGGGCCGTTCCGGCGGGGCCCCGCACGCGCTGGCCTGCGCCGCGCTGATGCCCGAGCGGGTCACGCGTACCGCCGCACTGGTCGGGCTGGCCCCCTGGGGTGCGGACGGCCTGGACTGGTTCGACGGGATGGCCGCCTCCAATGTGCTGGCGTACTCCACGGCGGCGGCCGATCCGGATGGACTGGCGGAGTCGTTCATCTCACGGTCCGCGGTGATCAGACAGAATCCGGTTCGGCTCATCGACGATCTGCGCCGGGAGCTGACCGACTCCGACCGGGTCATCGTCAACGACGCCGGCATCCGTTCGATGCTGTTGCGCAACTACCGTGAGGGGCTGCGCACTTCGGCGTACGGGTGGATCGACGACGCGATCGCTCTCTGCACCCCGTGGGGCTTTGACCCGGCGGACATCACCGGCTCCGTGATGCTGTGGCACGGCGAGAAGGACGTGTTCTCGCCGGTCGGGCACTCCCGCTGGCTGGCCGGGAGGATCCCGGGCGCCACCGCGGTGCTGGAGCCGGCGGCGGCGCACTTCGATGCGCTGTCCGTGCTCCCCGGCATCCTCAATTGGCTGTTGGAGGAGCAGGACACCGCCGCTGCCTTGGAGGGCTGACCCAGGCCGGGGGCCCCCCTCGGGGGGGCCCGGCCGGCGCAGATCGGGATCGGTTGCAGGTGGCGCGGGAAACCGC
>NZ_JBEXID010000263.1:1006-1219 GCF_040608395.1 Streptomyces sp. NPDC005181 | reverse complement strand
AAGCCACCACCAGGACGCCCACCGCGGTCGTCATCACGACGCGGCGCACGATCATCACGACGGAACCCACCACCGGAACCGCCACCACGACTGTCGTCACGGCGGAAACCACCACCGGAACCACCACGACGGTCGTCCCGAGGGAAACCACCACCGGAACCGCCACCACGACTGTCGTCACGGCGGAAACCACCACCGGAGCCGCCACCGCGG
>NZ_JBEXID010000263.1:0-907 GCF_040608395.1 Streptomyces sp. NPDC005181 | reverse complement strand
CCTGTCGTCACGGCGGAAACCACCACCGGAGCCGCCACCGCGGCTGTCGTCACGGCGGAAACCACCACCGGAGCCGCCGCCACGGCTGTCGTCACGGCGGAAACCACCACCGGAGCCGCCGCCACGGCTGTCGTCACGACGCGGGCCGCGATCGCGGTCGTCACGGCGGTTGCCACCACGGTCAGCACCGCTCGTCGGCCGGCTGTCATCGCGGCGGTTGCCACCACGGTCGTTGTCCCGACGCGGGCCTGCGGACCGGTCGTCACGACCACCCTGGAAGCCGCCCCGGTCGCCACCGTCCCGGCGACGCGGCTCGCGCTCCGAACGATCGTCGGGAGAGTTGGTGGACATGGGTGGAACTCCTGTCTTCGGGTACTACACACATTCTCGCGCAGCCGGACACCCGACGCGCTTCGGCAAAACAAAAAGGACCCTTGGTCCCAGCATGAACGCTGGGACCAAGGGTCCTTGAAAGATTGTTCGGCGGCGTCCTACTCTCCCACAGGGTCCCCCCTGCAGTACCATCGGCGCTGAAAGGCTTAGCTTCCGGGTTCGGAATGTAACCGGGCGTTTCCCTAACGCAATGACCACCGAAACCCTATCGGGTTCTAGCGAACAAGCACACTTTTTAATTAAGTAGTGAAGCTGTTCAACCGGTGCGACTGTTCGCAACCCGGGAACAACACAGTGGACGCGAGCAACTGAGGACAAGCCCTCGGCCTATTAGTACCAGTCAGCTCCACCCGTTGCCGGGCTTCTACATCTGGCCTATCAACCCAGTCGTCTACTGGGAGCCTTAACCCCTCAAAGGGGGTGGGAATACTCATCTCGAAGCAGGCTTCCCGCTTAGATGCTTTCAGCGGTTATCCTTTCCGAACGTAGCCAACCAGCCATGCCCTTGGCAGGA
>NZ_JBEXID010000262.1:0-1256 GCF_040608395.1 Streptomyces sp. NPDC005181 | reverse complement strand
TGCTGTTGCGAGGGTGTTCACGTCGTTCGTCACACATCGACACTGGACGCCCTCGTGCCATGTCCGCAGGCCATCCCTTGGACTCATTCATCTAGTGCGGGCTCTGGTCAGTTGGGCAGAGTGACGAGGCTCTCCACGTACGCCTCGATGTCCGCACGTCGAATCCGGCGCGTGCGACCCAACTTGATGTACTTGAGGGAGCCTTCGGCCATCAGCTCGTAGACGGTGGAGCGGCCGATGGCGAGTGCTTCGGCCGCCTCTTCGGGCTTGTACAGGAGTCGGTCGACGGGGGCGGCAGTCGCGGTGCTCATCCGGGGTGCCTCCAGGGCAGTTCGGCATTGCCGTGCAGGGGAGTTGGGCGCGGGCCCTTGCGCCGTGTGTGTCCGAGGTTCGGATTTCTGCGTCACCGCGTCATCAGCGTCACTTAAGGCTCTGACCTGCGGTTTTGGGTGACGCGCCGGATCGGGGCTGCGTCACCGGTGCGTCACCGGCTGCGTCATCGGGTGACGCAGGTGACGCAGGATGACGCAGAGCCTGCCGTCTGCGTCATCGCTGTTGGCGCAGGTCGGGTGTCGTTTTCCGGGCCGGGTGACGCAGGTGACGCAGCGTCTTCCCTCTTAGGACAAAGAAGGGGCTGCCTGTAGTACTCGGTGCGCCTTACAGCGTGAAGAAGGAGCCGCTTCGCGGCGCGACCTTTGGGCGGCGTTCCGCCGAACAGCAAGAGGAGCACGTGCTCTTCTTGCTGTTCGCTTGAGCGTGCGGATCGCGGATCAGAACGCCCGTGCCTGTTCGTGCGGGGCCGGGGTCACGGTGCGGGTCATTTCGAGGTAGCGGCCCGCCTTGGTGCGGCCCGCGTCGATGAGGACGCCCCGGGCCGCCAGGGTGGGCTGGAGGCGCTTGAGGCGGTCGGAGAGGACTTTGCCCGTGGTCGGCCACCCCTTGGGCAGGGGGCGGCAGTCGTCGCCGCTGTAGAGGCGACTGAGGCAGGACAGCCACTCCGTGGACGTCATCTGCTGCGCCGCGCCGGGATCGATGGTGTCGGCGTGCTTGAGGACGGTCTGGGCGAGGAGGTCACCCTCGATCACGTCGTCGTTCAGGTCGTCCAGACTCGCCCGGTACGCGGGCAACGCCCCGAGGCCGGTTGCCGCGCGAACCACTCGCCCGACAACATCTTCATCTACGCCCCGGCCTACGCCACCCTGATGGTGGTGGACGTGATCTACCCGGGCTGGGTGCCGTTCAGGAACCTCGCCGTC
>NZ_JBEXID010000261.1:0-1264 GCF_040608395.1 Streptomyces sp. NPDC005181 | reverse complement strand
TCAGCCCTTGCGGGTGTTGACCTCGTCGGTGAGCTGGGGGACGACCTGGAAGAGGTCGCCGACGACGCCGTAGTCGACGAGGTCGAAGATCGGGGCCTCGGCGTCCTTGTTGATCGCGACGATCGTCTTCGAGGTCTGCATCCCGGCCCGGTGCTGGATCGCGCCGGAGATACCGGACGCGATATACAGCTGCGGGGACACCGACTTACCGGTCTGGCCGACCTGGTTGGAGTGCGGGTACCAGCCGGCGTCGACCGCGGCACGCGAGGCACCCACCGCCGCACCCAGCGAGTCCGCGAGGGCCTCGATGAGGTGGAAGTTCTCCGCACCGTTGACCCCACGGCCACCGGAGACCACGATCGCGGCCTCGGTCAGCTCCGGACGCCCGGTCGACTCACGCGGGGTCCGCGACAGCACCTTCGTGCCCGTGGCCTGCGCCGAGAAGCTGACACTCAGGGACTCGAGCACACCGGCGGCCGGAGCCGCCTCGACCGGCGCCGAGTTCGGCTTCACCGTGATCACCGGGACACCCTTGGAAACACGGGACTTCGTGGTGAACGACGCGGCGAACGCGGACTGCGTCGCGACCGGGCCCAGCTCACCGGCCTCCAGATCCACCGCATCGGTGATGATCCCGGAACCGATCCGGACCGCGAGACGCGCCGCGATCTCCTTGCCCTCCGCCGACGACGGGACCAGCACCGCGGCCGGGGACACCGCCTCGAACGCCGCCTGCAGCGCATCGACCTTCGGCACGACCAGATAATCGGCGAACTCCGGCGCATCGGCCGCAAGGACCTTCACCGCACCGTGCTCGGCCAACACCGACGCGGTGGCCCGCGCACCGGCACCCAGCGCGACAGCAACCGGCTCACCGATCCGACGCGCCAGCGTCAAAAGCTCCAGAGTGGGCTTGCGGACGGCACCGTCCACGTGGTCGACATAGACGAGAACTTCAGCCATGAAACTTCAATCTCCTGCACGTTACGAAGGAACGAGGGACAGACGGACGGAACAGGCCTTAGATGAACTTCTGGCCCGCGAGGAACTCGGCGAGCTGCTTGCCGCCCTCGCCCTCGTCCTTGACGATCGTGCCCGCCGTACGGGCCGGACGCTGCGCCGCCGAGTCCACCGCGGACCACGCACCCGCCAGACCGACCTCGTCCGCGTCGATCTCCAGATCCTCCAGATCCAGGGACTGCACCGGCTTCTTCTTCGCCGCCATGATCCCCTTGAACGACGGGTAACGCGCCTCACCCGACTG
>NZ_JBEXID010000260.1:0-1299 GCF_040608395.1 Streptomyces sp. NPDC005181 | reverse complement strand
CCGGGGCCGGAACCGACAGATCTACTCCAAGGCAGTTGAGGCCAGTTGTCGCACGGGTCAGGCTCCGGCCCCCGACGGCACCCCACGAGTCTCACTGTTGTCGCACACCAGGTGCACGTCGAGCTCGCGGGGGACGGCCTTGTCTATGGTGACCAGGAACTTCTTGAACTCGATGGCCCGGTGGCGGCGGTGGAGTTCGCTGATGACGGTGCCGTCGGCGATGTTGAAGGCGGCGAACAGGCTGGTAATACCGTGCCGCAGGTAGTCGTGGGTACGACGCTCGGGCATGCCCGGCATCATCGGCAGAATCGGCTGGGAGCGGTCCAGAGCTTGTATCTGGCTCTTCTCGTCGACGCAGAGCACGACTGCCTTTTCGGGCGGGTTGTGGTATAGGCCGACGACATCGACGACCTTGTCGACGAACTGCGGGTCGGTGGAGAGTTTGAAGGAGTCCTGCAGGTGCCGCTTGAGGTCGAACCGCTTCCAGATCCGCCCGATGGTGGATTTCGACAACCCGGTGCGCTTCGCCATCGAGGCCCGCGACCAGTGTGTGTCCTTGCCCGGCGTCGACTCCAAGGTCGCCACGACAACGTCCTCGACCTGGTCGAGCAGAATCGACGGGGGCCGTCCCGGACGCTGTTCGTCCATCAGCCCGTCCAGGCGGCCGGTGACGAACCTCGACCGCCAGCGATTGACCGTCGCCTGCGCCACCCCGAGTTCGGCGGCGACCTGCTTGTTCGTCCCGCCCTCCGCACACCGCAGCACGATCTTCGCGCGCAGCGCCAGGAACTGCGCGGTCTTCGCCCGCCGCTCCCAGCGCGTCAACTGCGCGCGCTCGGCCTCACTGAGGACCAGCTCCGACTTGCGCCGGCCCGGCCGCGACTCATCGACCAAGCCCGCCATCCGCAGGTCCGCGAACCGCGAGCGCCACTTGGCACCGTCGCCACGTTCACGCCCAAGTCGGCCGCCACCTGGGAACTTGACACACCATCCGCGCAAGACAGGACGATCCGCGCACGCTCGGCCGGACGAGATCCCGCCCCACCACCCGCCCAACGCGACAATTCGGCGCGCTCCTCCTCGGACAGCACGACCTCGACAGCACGCGGACCCCGATGCGACATGAAAACAGCCTACAGACTTAAGGTCGAAATTTCTGGCGCATCACACTAGTGTCCTGCGTCGTAGATTCGTTAAGTAAGTGGACTGTCTTCATGGCGAAGATGGGGCGGCCGATGGCCGAGCTGGCGTTGACCGATGACGAGCGCGAGACGCTGGTGCGCTGGTCGCGGCGGGCGA
>NZ_JBEXID010000259.1:0-1337 GCF_040608395.1 Streptomyces sp. NPDC005181 | reverse complement strand
CGCGCCGACGTCTTCCACTTCATCGAGGTCGAGTACAACCGCACCAGGCTCCGCAAGCACCCCGAGTTCGGGTACCTCACCCCACTCGAAACCCGGGCCAGGCTGCAGCACGACCTCACCCCCGCAGCGTAAACAACCGCTGTCCAAGATCAAGGGGGAACTTCAGCTGGCGCATCGAGCACGGCTACCGCGAGATGAAACAGGCCCTGGGCCTGGCCCACTTCGAAGTCCGCACCTGGGGTGGCTGGCACCACCGCGTCACCCTCGTTTCCGCCGCCCACGCCTTCTGCCTTTGCGCCATGACCGCTCGTCGACGGCGCCGGCCGTGTGCCGTTCGAGTCCGGAAACCGCACGAATTCGGCTGCTTCAGCACCCTGAGTCCCGATCGCTGCAGCGTAATAGCAGCACATGGTGGTGTTGTCTCCGGCCTGCGAAAGCACCTGGCAGACCACATGACAGCCTGGTTGGCAGTTCAGAAGAAGGCGCCTGACCATGTGTCACACGGGCTCCCTGCTCCCTGGTCTACGGGTTCACCGCCGCCAAGTGCCCACCCGCCCGCGCTCATTCAGCTTGCCCAGGAGATGCCCCCCGCCGTCCTGGCACCCCTACTGGGCCTGCACGTAATCACGGCCGAGCAGGGGCGCGCCGGCTGCCGCCGCGCAGTGCGTCCGTCTGCCCTGCCGAGCGGCCGAGGTAGGGGGAGTAAGAGAGGCCCAGGAGGTCTCAAGTCTGCGGCCCTGTTGTGCAATTCATGTCCTACCTTGGCTGATCATCGACTTTGAGCTCCTCTCCCGTGTTGGAGATGAAGATGACCAGCAGCTTTGCCGGTTCCGTCCGGCTGGTGTTTTCTGTGAGTACGTGGTGGACGCCCGGCGCCTCGACCCAGTTCTCGCCTTGGTGGTAAGTACGCACTGGCCCGCCATCGATCTGGCTGCGCACAGTGCCGTCAAGCACGTAGGCGTAAACGAAAGCGTTTCCGTGCCGATGCGGGACCGCGCGTGCACCGGGCGGGAAGTCTGCGATTGCCGAGGTGAACGTCTTGCCCTCGACATGGGGAAGCGCCTGTTCGAACAGAGGCGAGAGCGTCTCGGATGGTTGCTTCGAAACCACGGCAGCAGCTGGCAACTTGCCGGGTGCATGCTCTCCTGCGGGGGCGCATGCGGCGGCTGTAGCCACCATGCCGGCAGCCAGAAGGCCACAGGCAAACCGTATTCCGGTCATGACGGTTCTCCTATCCCTCTTGGACCCGGCTTCCACAGTTCGGCGGGGTTTCGGTGGGTCAGGTCGGGGATCGATGCTGGTCAGCGCGTTGCGGCTAGCGGCACGGGCTGAAAATG
>NZ_JBEXID010000258.1:0-1338 GCF_040608395.1 Streptomyces sp. NPDC005181 | reverse complement strand
GTGAGACTCGTGGGGTGCCGTCGGGGGCCGGAGCCTGACCCGTGCGACAACTGGCCTCAACTGCCTTGGAGTAGATCTGTCGGTTCCGGCCCCGGGCGGTGCTTGCTGCCGCCGGACCAGCGGGCGTGTCCCGATAGGGGCCTTGCCGTGAACAGGGCACCATCACAGTTCTGACCGCCCACCCGGCCCGGCGTCGGCCATAAGCCCCAGCCGATGAAGGAGCCGCGTGACCGTCACCAGCATGCCCCAGGCGACCCTGCCCGCGCAGCGGGCAGCACACCCTGCGGAGGATGTGATCCTCGGGGTCGACACCCACAAGGACGTGCACGTCGCCGCAGTGATCACCGTGCTCGGCGCGCTCCTGGCCCACCAGGAGTTCCCGACAACTGCTGCCGGATACCGTCAACTCCTTGCCTGGTCTCGCTCCTTCGGCGTCCTGCACCGTGCCGGGGTGGAATGCACCGGATCCTATGGAGCGGCACTGACACGGTTCCTGCACCGGGAAAACATCCAGGTCATCGAGGTCAACCAGCCTGATCGCGCCACCCGGCGAAAGCGCGGCAAGACCGACGCCGTCGACGCGGACGCCGCCGCCCGCGCGGTCTTGTCCGGACGTGCCACCACCACGCCCAAAACGGGTGAGGGTCCGGCCGCCGACATGCGTGTCCTCAGAGTGGCCAAAGAATCTGCTGTCAAGGCCCGCACGCAGGCGATGAACCAGCTCAAAGCCGTAATCCTGGGTATCGATCCCGCACTGCGCGAGTCCTTGTCCGGGCTCAGGAACCCGGCACTGATCGTCCGGTGCGCGGACGGCCTTGCCGACAGCGACAACGCGGCCGTGTTCGCCCTCCGGCTACTGGCCCGGCGCATCCAGCACCTGACCTGCGAAGTCAAGGAGCTCACCCGCAGAGTCACCCAGAGCGTCCGCACTCACCGCCCGCAGTTGCTGGAGATCGTGGGCGTTGGGCCCGACAGCGCCGCGGCCCTCCTCATCGCCGCCGGCGATAACCCCGACAGGATCACCACCGAGGCGTCCTTCGCCGCTCTGTGCGGCGTCAGCCCGGTCGAACAGTCCTCCGGCAAGACCCAGCGCCGACGCCTCAACCGTGGTGGAAACCGGCAGGCCAACGCCGCCCTCTACCGCATCGTCATGACCCGCATCCGGTGGGACGAACGCACCCGCTCCTACCTGGAGCGACGCACCAAGCAGGGCATGTCGAAGCGCGAGATCATCCGGTGCCTCAAACGCTACGTCGCCCGCGAGATCTACCGACACATCCTGCCGAGGACCGCCATCCCGGTTCCGTCCTCACCACTTGACGAAACATAGGGGCATCT
>NZ_JBEXID010000257.1:0-1362 GCF_040608395.1 Streptomyces sp. NPDC005181 | reverse complement strand
CAGGGCCTCGGCGTGAAGCGGGTATGACCGTTTTCTGATCATGGAATGTCCAGGATGTGCAGTGGCCGGGTGGCGTCACGGGCGTTCCTCCTGAGGGCGGCGGCGATGCCGTGGCGGCCGGAGAGGCGGAGGGCTCCGATGGCGAGGTTGCGCCAGGTGGCCATGGCACGGGGCGCGTTGCCCGTCCGGAGCTGTGAGGCGTCCTCGGCGAAGGTGGTGTCTCTGACGTGATGCAGTGCTTCCACCGACCAGTGTCCGCGGATCAAGGATGCGAGCTGGGCCGGAGTGGCCTGGTCGGCGCTCAGGCTGGTGACCGCGTACACCGTCTTGATGCTGATCTTCCCGGTCCTGCGGTTCACCCGGCGGCGCTTGAGCTCGATGGCCTGGGCCGCCCAGGGGAAGAGCAGTCCGGCGACAGTGCAGACCTTGATCCGGCGGATCTCGCCCCGGCCGTGTCCCTTCTCGGTGGTGCGGTTCTGCAGCGGGATCTGCTTCCAGGGAAGGGACTTCATCTGCTTGCGCAGCTTCTTCTGGTTGCCCTTGACGATCACGATGTAGTGGGCTCCCCGGCTTCTCAGGTAATCGGCGTGCTCGCGCTGTGTGTGCATCGCGTCGCTGGTCACGACCGCTCCGGCCAGGTCGATGCCGTCCAGCAGGGGCTGGAAGCAGGTGATCTCGTTCGTCTTGGTCTCGACGTCGACCTGTCCCAGGACGACGGAGGTCGCGTGGTCGACGGCCGCCAGGAGGTGAATCTTCCGGTCGTGCGCGCGGGCGGCACCGCGCAGGGACTTGCCGTCGACCGCGATCGCTCGCAGCATCTTCCCGCCGGCCTGCGGGCGTCGGGCGGACAGCCAGCCGCCGACGACCCGGTCCAGTACATCGCCGTCGATCTGGGTCAGGACCCGGCGGATCGTGGTCTCGCACGGGGCCCGGCGGCGGCCGGTGAAGGGGTCGCGGCGGGCGCCGAGCCGGGCCAGGACCTGCTGCGGGGCATCAGCCGCCCACTCGCTGATCGCCAGCAGCGAGGTCGCGCCGGTCAGGACCGCGGCGGCACAGATGGCGAGCACGCCGACCAGAGGATGTAGCCGACCGCGTGGATCACGTGGGTCGCTGACCGTCGCGAGGCAGGCCAGCAGGCCAGGGCACTCCTGGACCGTCAGAGGCGAGGCAGGGGCGAGCTGGTCAAGCGCGGCGGGCATGGGAGATGATGCGGCAACGGCAGGCACGGTCTTCCAGCAGGATCATGGGACGTAGACACTCACATGATCGCTGGCAACCGTGCCTGCCGCATGTCGTCACCCACCCCACCAGCAACGGCAGTTGGGGCGAATCCGCTCATTCCGTTTTCACGCCGAGGCCCTG
>NZ_JBEXID010000256.1:0-1366 GCF_040608395.1 Streptomyces sp. NPDC005181 | reverse complement strand
CATTTTCAGCCCGTGCCGCTAGCCGCAACGCGCTGACCAGCATCGATCCCCGACCTGACCCACCGAAACCCCGCCGAACTGTGGAAGCCGGGCTTAGGACACTCACACTCGCGAAAGCGCGAGGCTAGAGATTCGTGCCGGTGTTGCCATCGTCATCCGAAGAGTCCCGCTGCTTCCCCTCGCCCGGAGCAGAGAGGTCCTCTTGCTCGTCCAGCAGCTCCAGGAGCGCGGCGTCTGCCCTCTGCTTGTCCTCTTTCGTCAGTTCAAGAGTCGCGTTGCTGTAGACGGTGTACCGGTCGGGATCGCTGATGTTGGCGGCCCTCAAGGTGAACGTCAGAAGGGTGCGCCACCCCTTGCGGTGGCCGACCCTCGCCTGGAGCTGGACCTTGTAATCGCGGGGCTCCGGAACGAATCCGGAAAACGGCGCCTCGAACTCGATGAGGAGTTGTTGCGCTTCCCTGCCGGCCACGGCGAATCCGGCTGGCAACTTCGGCTCGTCCTCCGGCCCGGGTTGGAGACGGGACGGTGAAGACATCCACAGGAGTGGCAGATGGGAGGCGGGCTCATCAGGGAAGGACAACCTGAGATCCTGCACGACTATCGGCTTGGCACCGGTGTTGTGAAGGACGAGCGGAGCCGCAGGCGAGCCATGGAGCGGTGGACAATCGCGGCAAAGGAATGAGGCTCCCAGGACTTCAGGTGCCCTTGCCTGGCGTTGATCCACCAGAAGGATGCGACGGTAAAGATCAACGCGCAAACCGACACGAAGCCAGCGCCAGGAATCGATGGGAACGCATCCTGAACTGCAGCGGCCATAAGCGAAAGCACAATTTCAGTGTGCCAGCCCCAGGGTGCGCACGCTAACAGAACTCGGTGACGCGGGGCCCTTGAGTGGCCCAGCCTCTCGGTGCGGAGCAGCTGGGTTCCTTCATCCTTCGGCGATGAGGTGCGCCAGCAAAGCGTCCAAGTTGATGTGCCCGGACTCGGCCCCCCTGGGCACCACTGCCTCCGTTTCCTGCAGGAGAGCCTTGATTTCCCGCGCCGGGGCTGTGAGCAAGGCCGTGCCATCTGGCGGATTGGGAAGGAAGTACAAGTCGCTGACGTCACGCTCCTCGACGGGCCATACACATATATCCCCCTCGCCGGCGGGGCCCCCAGACCATCGGCCAGCAGATCTCGCCCGATGATCCTTTCAACCGTCTCGTCGCTGCCAGCAACGTCGAATGCGGCGCGGACAACATGGGGATCGCTGGGCTCGTACTGCAGCCTCATCCTGAGTTCCACAGTTGGCGGTGCCGACTAGGGCACGAATATGTAGGTTGACCTGCGGATATGCCTGTGGGCACGCCGAAGTGGCGTGTCACTA
>NZ_JBEXID010000255.1:0-1388 GCF_040608395.1 Streptomyces sp. NPDC005181 | reverse complement strand
GCCGGCTCCGGCCGGCACCACCACGCAGAGCACGTGCCCCGCAGGTGCAGCCGTCGGCACTGACGGCCGAAGAGCGGGCTGCGGTACTGGAGTTGCTTCCGTCGCACAACCACGGTCGAGCGCATTATCGGCGCGCCCTGGCCGAGCTGATCAGAGAGCCATAAAAGACAACGTGATGAAACATGCAAGTCGTCCTCGCCCCGGCCGTCGTCTCGGACGAGGCTCCGCCTTCACCGTGCTCGTCTCCGCCAACGTGGCCGGAAAATGCACAATTCTTTCTGTGCTCGCGAAACTCTAATTCGAAAATTTCTTCCAGAAAGGACCCATCATGCAAGCCATCACCGTTCGAGACCGTGACGCCGGTGTCGGTGGGCTCTCCCTCACGGACATGCCCTACCCCCACGCCGCTGAGAACGATGTCATCGTGCGAGTGCATGCCGCGGGGTTCACCCCTGGAGAGCTCGACTGGCCGGGAACCTGGTCCGACCGCGCCGGCCGCGACCGAACGCCGAGCGTGCCTGGGCACGAACTCTCCGGCGTTGTCGCCGAACTGGGCTACGGAACCACGGGCCTGACCGTCGGCCAGCGGGTGTTCGGACTGGCCGACTGGACCCGAAACGGATCACTGGCCGAGTACGCCGCGGTAGAGGCCCGCAATCTCGCTCCGCTTCCGGCGGACGTCGGCCACACGGTGGCCGCCGCCCTGCCGATCTCCGGGCTGACCGCATGGCAGGGCCTGTTCGACCACGGCCGCCTCACGACAGGCCAGACCGTCCTCATCCACGGTGCCGCTGGCGGTGTCGGGTCGATCGTCGTGCAACTCGCACGAGAGGCGGGCGCCCGAGTGATCGGCACCGGACGGGCCGCCGACAGGGACGCAGCACTCGGTCTCGGCGCGGATACCTTCGTGGACCTGCAGAACGACCGGCTCGAAGAAATCGGCAAGGTCGACCTCATTTTCGATGTGCTCGGCGGCGACATCCTCGAACGCTCGACCGCCCTGGTACGCGCCGGTGGCACCCTCGTCACCATCGCCATGCCACCCAGAATCCAGCCCGAGAACGGTCGGGCCGTCTTCTTCGTCGTTGAAGCCGACCGGGTCCGCCTCGCGGACCTCATCCAGCGTGTCCGGGACGGACGACTCAAGCCGGTCGTCGGGGATGTGCGGCCACTGTCCGAAGCACCCGCAGCGTTCGCCCACAACAGGCGCCGCACACGCGGCAAAACGATCATCCAGATCGTGGAAAACTGAATGCGAGCGCCCGATCCTGAAGATTGGGCCTCCTCGCCCAACGGAAGATTTCAAGTCCAGTGAGACGGTCGTGACGCTATGAGGTTTGTGGTGCGGGTTCCCTGCGCTTGGCCGGGTCGTTGATCCATGCCGTCTG
>NZ_JBEXID010000254.1:0-1397 GCF_040608395.1 Streptomyces sp. NPDC005181 | reverse complement strand
GGCTCTTCGCCCAGATGTGTGGGTCGGTTCGCGTCGTGGCACGAACAACGCCGCACCCTCCGTAGTTTCTTGATCGCCAAGATCGGAAACGACGTGTGAGGAGTGCGGCGTGTCTGGGACGAAGGTAGAGGTTCGGGCGGCCGGGATCGAGCGGACGGTGGTCGAGGAGGTCCGTGTTCACCCGATCGATCCCGTGAAGGTCGTGTCGGTGCGGCCGGACCGCCGCTGGCAGCGCCGCCCGCGCTGCGGGGTGTGCCGGGAGCGGGCGCCGCTGTACGACCGGGGCCGCCGCAGACGCTGGCGCTCGCTGGATGATGGCCTGTTGACGGTCTTCCTGGAGGCGGACCTGCCTCGGGTGTCGTGCCCCGGGCACGGAGTGGTGATAGCGGCCGTGCCATGGGCCAGGCACGGCGCCGGCCACACGATCCCCTTCGACGAGACGGTGGCCTGGTTCGCGGCCGGGGCGTCGAAGAAGCTGATCGCCCAGCTGCTGCGGATCAACTGGCACACCGTCGGCTCCGTCCTGGAACGCGTGATGGCCGAGCGCGACGGGCAGGACGGCGACCGCCTGGCGGGCGTCACCCGGATCGGCATCGACGAGGTCTCTTTCGCCAAGGGGCAGCGGTACTTGACCGTCGTGGTCGACCACGACAGCGGCCGCCTGCTGTATGTGGCCGAGGGACGCTCGAAGGCGACGGTGCACGGCTTCTTCGACCTGCTCGGCCAGACGCGCTGCGATGAGTTGACGCACGTCAGCGCGGACGGCGCGGAATGGATCGCCGCCGTGGTGGCCGAGCGGGCCGGACAGGCGGCGCTGTGCCTGGACCCGTTCCACGTCGTGAAGTGGGCCGGCGACGCCCTGGACGAGGTCCGCCGCCAGGTGTGGAACGCCGCCCGCCGCGCCGGCATGAAGGAGACCGCCAGGCAGCTCAAGGACTCCCGCTACGCCCTGTGGAAGAATCCGCAGAACCTCACCGAGAAGCAGGAGTTGAAACTCTCCCTGATCCAGGAGACGAACAAGCCCCTGTACCGCGCCTACCTGCTCAAGGAGCAACTGCGGGCCGTGTTCGCCCCGGGCGGGCCGGAGCGGGTCCATCTGCTCGACGCCTGGCTGCGGTGGGCCTCGCGCAGCCGCCTGGCCCCGTTCGTGAAGCTGGCCCGCACCATCCGCGCCCGACGTACCGACATCGCGAACGCCCTGGCCTTCAAGCTCACCAACGCCCGCGTGGAGGCGCTGAACACGAGGATCCGCCTCATCATCCGCCGGGCCTACGGCTTCCGCAGCGTCCAGGCCCTACGCGCCATGATCCTGCTCTGTCTGGCCGGTTACGCCCGACCGCTCCCCGGGCGAGCCCTCGCGGAGACCGCTTGAAACCCACAGATGCGAGCGAAGAGCC
>NZ_JBEXID010000253.1:0-1453 GCF_040608395.1 Streptomyces sp. NPDC005181 | reverse complement strand
GCCCCTGCGCCGGCCTGACCCTCTACGCGGTCCTCCGCGAACTCCAGGCCCTCCTGGCCACCTGGACCGGCGCCTGCTCGATATGCGGCCAACCCGCACCGACACCCGACCCCCACCACAGAACCTAACAAAGCCCTACTAGAACCCCCGCGGAAGCCACGGCTCCACCATCCCCGAGAACGCCGACGCCGCCTCCTCCACCGCGCCTGCCCGCAGCTCCCGTACCCGTCCGGCCCGCGCCAGTGAGACCAGCGACTCGCCGCCCAGGTACGCCGACCCCAACTCCCGTACGGAAAGCGCCAGATCCACCGGATCATCCGTCCGCTTGCACGACGCACCCCCCTTCGCGTCGGCCGTGAGCCGCCAGCGTCCCGCGTTCCACGGACAGAACGCGTCCTCGACCTCGAACACCACGTCCACCGTCGTCCGGTACGCCCGCGCCTCCAGCGCCGCGCCCAGTTCCACCAGCCGTACGTGCAGCGAGTCACGCATCTTGATGTTGCACCGGCGTACGTCCGAGACGAGATGCAGAACCGCATCGTCGACCGGCCGGTTCCGCGCCTCGACCGTCGACGTCAGGTCGATCTCGAAGACGAACCGCCACAGCGCCGCGTACGCCGCCGGGTCCAGCGCCAACAGATCGGCCACGGCGATCCGGCCCTTGGGGCCCGTCGCATCCCAGTCCGGCTTGATGCGGAACGTCGTGTACCCGACGACCTCACCCGCCCGCTCCGCCAGCAGACACTGCAGCGGTGACGCCCCGTGCCGCGCGCTCGCGGGGTCGAGCAGCGCCCTCCGCTCCCAGCCGGGACCGTGCGCCGGCGTCCCCGGCCGCCCCGCCACCAGTTGCTCGTAGACGCCCTCGCAGGCGGCCGTCATCTCGTCCGGCTTCGCGTACCGCAGGTGGACCTCGTCCGTGCCGTCCGGGACCGCCAGCCGCACCCGGTCCGTGTCGATCTCCAGGGACATCTGCTTCGTGGCCGCTCCGTACCCGAACCGGCCGTAGATCGCGGGCTCCGAGGCCGTCAGCACGGCGAGGGGTTCACCCAGCGCCCGTACGTCGTCGAGTTGACGCCGCATCATCGAGGTCAGCAGTCCGCGCCTGCGGTGCGTGGCCGCGACACTGACCATCGTCACGCCTGCCGCGGGCACCAGCGCCCCGCCCGGCACAGCCAGCCGGAAGCTGAAGGCCCCCGCCGTACCGACCACGTCCGGGCCGTCCCAGATGCCGATCGACCGCTCGTGCTCGGTCAGCTCCTCCCAGAGCTCGCGCTCCTCCGGAGGGTCGGCGACGCCACCGAACGCGAGCTCCAGGCTCCCGAACCATTCGTTCCATTCGGACGGACGCAACACCCGCAGCTCAGTCACGGCAGCTGTAGTTCTTGATCGGTAGGGCATCGTTGCTGGTCAGGCGGTTGTGGCGGCGGTGATGTTGTTCCAGCGGCGGTGGGCT
>NZ_JBEXID010000252.1:0-1475 GCF_040608395.1 Streptomyces sp. NPDC005181 | reverse complement strand
GTCAAGCGGCATGGGGGTGGGCGTGGTGTGACCAGGCGGTTGCTTCGTCGTAGGTGGTGCGGGTTTTGAGGCAGCCGTGGAGGATGCCGACGAGGCGGTTGCCGAGCTGGCGGAGGGCGGGGTTGTATCCGGCCTCGCGGGCTCGTTGTTTGTCGTAGTAGTGGCGGGCGCCGGGTGAGGCGCGCAGGGCGGAGAACGCCTGGGTCTGGAGGGCGTCGGCGAGCCGGTTGTTGCGGACGTAGCGGGCCTGGACGGTGTGGCTCTTGCCGGAGGCCCGGGTGATGGGGCTGGTGCCGGCGTAGTTCTTGCGGGCCTTCGCGGAGGCGTACCGGTCGGGGTCGTCTCCGAACTCGGCGAGCACCCGGGCGCCGGTGATCTCACCGATGCCGGGCATCGAGAGGTAGATCTCAGCGTCCGGGTGCTCCAGAAAATGCGCCTTCACCTGCTCTTCCATGACGGCGATCTGCTCGTTCAGCGCGATGATCAGACGGGCGTGGGCGGTGGCCGCGGCCGCGTAAGCGGCGGTGACCGGCTCGGGCAGGCCAAGCTGCCGCTCGCGCAGCGCGGCCTGGATGGTGGCCGCTTTCGCATCCCGGTTGTGACGGCGGTGGCGGGTCAGGACGGCGGTGATCTGGGTGCGGGTCAGCTTCGCCCCGGCTGCGGGAGTGGGCGCCTTGACCAGCAGTTCCATCGCGTCCGTGCTGGTCAGGGTCAGGTCCGCGTATGCGGTCAGGGCGGCGGGGAAGTACTCCCGCAGCGTGGAACGCAGCCGTTGGAAGGTGCGGGTGCGTTCCCAGATCAGGCTCTGGTGGGCGCGGGCGACGACCTTGACGGCCTGGGCCGCCTCGCTGTCGCCGGCCACCGGCCGTAGCTGGGCCCGGTCGATACGGACCATGTCGGCCAGTGCGTGCGCGTCGCCCTTGTCGCTCTTGGCGCCGGAGGAGGCATACCGTTCCTTGAACCGGGCCACCTGCCGGGGGTTGATCGCGTACACCTGGTAGCCCGAGGCGATCAGGGCCTGTACCCACGAACCGCGGTCGGTCTCGATGCCGACGACGACCTCGCCCGGATCCAGGCTCTCGCCGCCGTGGCGGGCTACGAGCTCGTGCAGCCGGGCGATGCCCGCCACGCCCTCGGGCAGGTTCGCGGCGGCCAGCTTGCGGCCGGTCTCGTCCTGGACCTCGACATCATGGTGGTCCTCGGCCCAGTCATCACCGATGAGCAGCAACAAACCCTCCCCAAGTGCGTTCCTCGTACGGCGTCGTAGCCTGCGGAAGGCGCGGCACGCGGCCTAATGGATCCAGTGCTCACGCCCCGGGGGCGGGCACGCCACCCCATCAGCGGTCTGGCCTCCCAACCACCAGCGGGGGCACGGTCTGACCACAGAAGTCGAGTGCTTCCGGCGGCATAAGTGCTCACCTGCTGGCGGCTACGGAATCGAGCATTCCCCGACTCCGTAGCTCCCATTAGGCGGC
>NZ_JBEXID010000251.1:0-1494 GCF_040608395.1 Streptomyces sp. NPDC005181 | reverse complement strand
GTACTACAGCCGGTTGTTCACGTGACGTGATGGTGATCGGACTCGTTGGCGGTGCATGGGGCTGATGCTGCCGCCGGGTCTGGTCCGGCGCGATGAGTTGACCGCGGACGAGGTCCGGTGCTGGGACGCGGATCTGGAGGGGCTGTGTGCGTCGGTGGACGATGTGTTCCGCCGGCCGGCCTCGCGGGAGAATCTGCGGGCGATGGTGCGCGGACTGCTGTCGGATGTGCCGCGCAAGAACATGTGGCAGGTCGCGGAGGCGGCCGGGCACGCCTCGCCGGACCGGCTGCAGGACTTCCTGGCCCGCGCGTCCTGGGACGCCGACGAACTGCGCGACCGGGTGCGGGAGTTCGTGGTGGACTCGCTGCGGGCCGAGGACGCGGTGCTGATCGCGGACGAGACCGGTGACATCAAGAAGGGCGCCAAGAGCGCCGGGGTGGCCCGCCAGTACACGGGTGTCACCGGACAGGTCGAGAACGCCCAGGTCAGCGTGCACCTCTCCTACGGATCCTCGCGCGGGCGGGCGATCATCGACCGGGAGCTGTATGCAGGGCAGCACTGGGCGGGCCGTGGCGAGGAACACCGCCGACGCTGCGAGGAGGCCGGGGTGCCCGAGGAGCGGGCCCGCGCCGTTCTCACCAAACCGGAGCTGGCCCGGCGCATGGTCGAGCGTGCCCTCGCCGCCGGGGTGCCCTTCACCTACTTCCTGGCCGACGAGCTCTACGGCGGCTCGCGGTCCCTGCGCACCTGGCTGGAAGAACACCAGGTCCGCTACGTGATGGCGATCCCGAAGAACGAAGTGTTGCCGCTGTCCGACGGCCGTACCCAAGAGGCACGACAGCTGTGGGCGAGGGTTCCCGAGACTCTGATGGAGCGCCGCTCGTGCGCGGACGGGGCCAAGGGGCCGCGCGCCTACGACTTCGCCGTCGTCGACCTGGCCCCCGCCCCCGCCGGACTGAAGCGGACCCTGCTGATCCGGCGTTCCACCGTGCCGAACAAGAAGAACAAGAAGGGCGAACTCGTCTGCGAGGTCGCCTACTTCCTGTGCCACCACGCCCCCGGCACCACCCTGGCCGAACTGGTGATCGCCGCGGGTCAGCGGTGGATGGTCGAGGAGACTTTTCAAGCGGCGAAGAACGAGGTCGGCTTCGACCAGCACGAAGTGCGCAAGTGGAACTCCTGGTACCGGCAGACCACCGTGTGCATGCTCGCCCTGGCCTTCCTCGCCGACGTGCGGAGCCGACGCATACGCCCCCACCACCCCACCCCCTGAGCGCACCGACCCGACCGACGAGCAGGAGGAGGCCGTCGTCCCGCTGTCCCTGAACGAAATCCGCCGCATGTACGACCGGATCGTCCTGGCCCCCGCCCGCGCCGCCAGAACCTGGCTCGCCCTGCACTGGAACCGCTGGCGACGCCGCCACCAGACACAAGCCCGCATCAGCCACTACCGCCAACGAGAACACTCACCGTGACAACACCGGCTGTAGTACC
>NZ_JBEXID010000250.1:0-1496 GCF_040608395.1 Streptomyces sp. NPDC005181 | reverse complement strand
CACGGCAGCTGTAGTTCTTGATCGGTAGGGCATCGTTGCTGGTCAGGCGGTTGTGGCGGCGGTGATGTTGTTCCAGCGGCGGTGGGCTTCGGCGGCCTGGTGTTGGTGGTGGCGTCTCCAGGCGGACCAGTGCAGGAGATGGTCGAGGTCGCGTCGGGGCCGGGGTAGAGCGGTGATCCGCAGGAGGCGGAGGAGTTCGCGGACGCTGGGCGGGGCGAGCCGGTGGTCCGTGGCCGGGGCGGTGGTGGCGGCCGTGGTGCGGGTACGGGTGATGGCCAGGACGGCAGTGGCGAGCATGCTGATCAGGGTCCAGCGCATCCAGGAGTTCCAGCAGGTGGTCTGACCCTGGTCCAGGCCGCAGATCCCCTTGGCGGTCTGGAAGTCCTCCTCGACCTTCCACCTGCAGCACACCACGTCCACGAGAGCGGCCAGGGTGACGGGGGTGGCGGAGTGGCAGCGGTAGAAGGAGAGTTCGCGGGTGTAGCGGTGGCGGCGGACCAGGACCACCGAGTGGCCCGGCGCCTGCCCGTCGGGGGTGTCGTCGCCGTTGATGTCGAGCATCGCCCAGTCGTAGTGCCGGTCGCCCTTCAGGCCGTGACCGGTGCGCATCCGCATCCAGTTCCGCTGCGGGACGCGGGCGGCGATCTCGGTGACGGTCAAGCGTCCGGCGCCTGTGTCCACGCGATGGTCGGCGCGGACGGTCAGGGCATAGTCGAAGCCGAGCCTGCGGGCCGCCTGTCGCAGGGCCTTGCTGCCGTAGACCTCGTCGCCGGCCAGCCATCGGGCCTGGATGCCCAGATCGCGGGTCCGCTGCAGCATGGCTGCGGCGAGCTGCGGCTTGGTGGCGAACTCGATCTCCTCGGGGACGCCGGTGAGCAGGCGGCGTTCTTCGTCGGCGGCCCACTCCGCCCCCAGATACAGGGTCCGGTCGATCGGGGCGTGGCCGTGCCGGGAGGCGTAGGTGAGGTGGACGGCGACCTGGCACAGGCCGACCTGGCCCAGGGCCCCGGAGTACTGGTGGGCCGCCCCGACGCAGTCAGTGGAGGACTTCTCGTCCCCGGTCTCGTCCACGATCAACACCGCGTCGGGGTCGGCGAGTTCCCCGGCCGTCCAGGCGGCGATGCGGTCGCGGGCCCGGTCGTGGTCGACGACGGCACGGGACAGGAAGTGCTGCAGCCGATGCGGGCCGCGGTGGCCAAGTGCCTCGGCCAGGGTCCAGCAGTTGCGGGTGTCCAGCTCCATCAGCATCGCCTCGCACATCTCCCGCATCAGCGAGCGGGGCTCGCTGCGTTCGAAGCAGTCGGAGGTCTGCGCCGTCACGCCCCCGAGCGCCGTCGTCCATTCCTGCTCGGCTATCGTGGCCTCCACGGCCACCTGGTTCTGACGAGTCTTCACAAACCGCCATGATCACGGTGGCCGTACTCATGCCCGCAGGCGCCCCATCACCCAGCTGGCCAGCACCGACGCGTCACACGACCGCATCTACAGCTGCCGTG
>NZ_JBEXID010000249.1:0-1503 GCF_040608395.1 Streptomyces sp. NPDC005181 | reverse complement strand
GAGGGTGTTCACTTCCTTGTGTAAGAGATGATCTTGTTGGGTGCTGGTCGGGCCCCGGCTGACACCAGGAATGTGACGCACAGTGAGTGACTTGATGAACGAGTTCATGCAGAGCGTGGAGTCCCGTGACGACCGTGAGGAGGCGGGGCGGCGCCTCGCGTCGGTGATGTCGCCGGCGACGATCGACAAGCTGCTGGCGGACGCGGAGGCGGCCGGGGTCGGTATCGACGGGGCGGGCGGTCTGCTGCAGCAGATGATGAAGGCGGTGCTGGAGCGGGCCCTGCAGGCCGAGATGGCCGACCACCTGGGCTACGAGACCGGGGACCCGGCGGGGCGTGGGTCGGGCAACTCCCGCAACGGCTCCTACCCCAAGACGCTGAGCACCTCGACGGGTCCGGTGACCGTGCGGGTGCCGCGGGATCGGGAGGCGGACTTCGATCCGGTGATCGTGCCCAAGGGCAAGCGGCGTCTGTCCCAGGTCGACGACATGATCCTGTCCCTGTACTCCCGCGGCATGACCACCCGCGACATCTCCTCCCACCTGCGCGAGGTCTACGGCACCGAGGCGTCCCCGGCCCTGATCTCCAAGGTCACCGATGTGGTGTCCGACGAGATAACCACCTGGCAGAACCGGCCAGTTGACGAGGTCTACCCGATCCTCTACATCGACGCGCTGAACGTGAAGGTCCGCGACGGCGGCATGGTCATCAACAAGGCCGCGCACCTGGTCATCGGGGTCGACGCGGACGGCATCAAGAATGTGCTGGGGATCTGGCTGCAGGAGAACGAGGGCGCCAAGTTCTGGCTGAACGTGCTGACCCAGCTGAAGAACCGGGGCCTGAAGGACGCCCTGATCGTGTGCTGCGACGGGCTGAACGGGCTGCCCGAGGCCATCAACACGGTCTGGGAGAAGGCGATGGTCCAGACCTGTGTGACGCACCTGATCCGCGCGTCGATGAAATACGTGACCTACACCGACCGCAAGAAGGTCGCCGCCGCCCTCAAGCCGATCTACACCGCCAACAACGAGTCCGAAGCCCTGCATGCCCTGGACGAGCTCCGGTCGAACTACGGCAACAACTACCCCTCCCTGGTGGCTAGCTGGGAGCGTGCCTGGGAGGAGTTCATCCCCTTCCTCGCCTTCGACCGGGAGATCAGGCGCGTGATTTACACCACGAACGCGATCGAATCCTTGAACTCCCAGCTACGGAAGATCAGCAAGAACCGGGGGCACTTCCCCAACGACGACGCCGCCGTCAAGCTCCTCTACCTCGGCATCCGCCGCATCGAGGGCCGCCACATCGACGGCGACGGCCCCATCCCCAAGGGCCGCACCCGCGGCACCGGCACCCTCGGCTGGAAACGCGCCATGAACCACTTCATGCTCGCCTTCCCCGGCCGACTGCCCCTCTGACCCCTGCAAGATCACCGAAAGTAACCACCGCCGGTGGCCCGACCAGCAAGGCTCCATACCTCGACATACACAAAGGAATTGACAACCTC
>NZ_JBEXID010000248.1:0-1522 GCF_040608395.1 Streptomyces sp. NPDC005181 | reverse complement strand
ATGAAGTCAACACCGTTGCGTTTACCTCCGTGAGCGGTTCTCGAGCCCGTGCTCGAAGAACGTGATGGCGGTATGGATGGTGTAGTTCTGGCTGGTCGTGGGCTGTTGTCCGGCGTTCGGCCCGTATTTGCTGGTGGGGTTCTTACGGGTGCGGGCCTTGACGCGGTGCCGGTGACGGGCGGGGTGCAGAGCGCCGAGGACGGCCCGACCGATGGTGCCCACGAGCTCGACGGGTCCCGCCGGGGAGAGGACCCCGGTCGCACTGATGACGGTGTCAGCGGCGGTGGCCAGCAGGACGGTGAAGCTGATGCGGTGCATGTCCAGGCCGGGCCGGGTGCAAGCGGTGTCGGCGGCTGAGCGGATCAGGGCCTGGTAGGTGGTGAGCAGGGCGTAGACCTCCTGGTCGAGGCCGGGCAGACTGCGCGAGCGCAGGACCCGGCCGTCGAGCATGGTGGCCTTGATCGAGAAATAGGTGGTCTCGGCCTGCCACCGCTCGTGATACAGAGAGATCAACTCGGTGGCGGGGTAATGCGTGGCGTCCAGGAGACTGGTCAGCAGGCGCCACTGCTCGCGGCGGACGGTGCCGTCCGCCAGGGTGAGGATGACGTCGGCCTCGATGACGCGGACGGTCAGCAGGGCGGGCAGGACGCCGTAGCCGATCCGGGCCAGGTAGGAGCCGTCGCCGAGGTGCTGGAAGGGAGTGGGGATGCGGCGGGCGGAGGAACGCAGAAGGAACTGCGCGCCGCTGGCGTGGACATCGGCGGCGAAGGTGTTCGCGTCGAACCCGGCATCGGCCAGCAGGAGCATCGTGCGGTCCAGGGCGTTCAACAGGCGCCCGGCATAGGAGAGTTCACCGTCACTCTCGGGGCCGAAAGCGGCGGCCAGGAGAGCGCGGGTGCCGCACTCGATGAGGACCACGAGTCGCAACAGCGGGTAGCCGAACTCCAGCTGGTCACCGGACCGTTTCGGGTAGCGCCAGGTGATCGCCGGCTCGTCCGGGGTGTGCAGCAGGGTCCCGTCGACGGCCACGGTCCGCAGCCCCCGCCAGAAGGCGCCGCTCTGGCCGCGGTGGGCGACGGGCCCGGCGAGGGTCTCGAACAGACGCCGTAGCGGAGCGGCCCCGATCCGCCGCCGGGCCCGGGAGAGCGAAGAGACTGCCGGCCGTACCAGGGCCAGTGGCTCCAGCCCGGCCACCAGTTTGCCCCACACGCTCCGGTAGGAGCTGTCTTCGAAAAGGGCCAGCGCGAGGACGAAGTAGACCATCACCCGTGACGGCAGCAGCCGCAGCCTCCGCTCCCGCGTCCCGGTCTCCTCCAGCACCGCGTCCACCAGCGCGAAGTCCACGACCTGCGTCAGCTCGCCCAAGTGCCCGGGCGCGTACACACCCCCGGCCACCTCGATCGTTCGTGTGATGACAGACTTCTCCCGCAACGGGACTCCCGATGATCGCCTTGCCTCAGCAACAAGTTGATCTATCAGGACGTCCCGTTGCTCATTCACCAGGGCTTGACCTGCCGCTCAA
>NZ_JBEXID010000247.1:0-1527 GCF_040608395.1 Streptomyces sp. NPDC005181 | reverse complement strand
ACGCGGTCCTCCGCGAACTCCAGGCCCTCCTGGCCACCTGGACCGGCGCCTGCTCGATATGCGGCCAACCCGCACCGACACCCGACCCCCACCACGGAACCTAACAAAGCCCTACTGGACGACTGACCCCAGCACATGCGCCTGATCATCCGCCGCTCAAAGATCCACCCCCGCGACAAGAACCTGACCGCCTACGAGAAGAAGACCGGCCTGCGCCGGATGCCCTCACGCGACTTCGCGATCAACCACGCCTGGTGCCAAGCCGTCGCGCTCGCCGTCGACCTGACCGCGTGGCTGCAGCAACTCGCCCTGGACGGCGAGGAATCCCGCGCCGAACCCGACACCGTCCGCCTGCGAATTCTCGACATCCCCGCCCGCCTGGTCCGCGGAGCACGCCGCCGCATCCTCAAACTCGCCGACGACTGGCCCTGGAGCAGTGCCGTCGCCAACGCCTACACCCGCGTCCAGGCCCTGCCCACCCCCGACTGACCCACGGCACCCACCCCGACGAGGCCAGGAAGGAGCACCGCACCACCCCCGGCCGTGGAACCGGCGCCCACCAGGGGCGACACCCCGGCACCCCGGCACCCCGGCACGCTCACCCCACCGGGACGAACCGACCAAACCAGACTCCAGCTGACCGCCCGAGGAAGGCGCGCGCACGCGCAAGGATCAGGTCAAGCGTCAGATGTTCGGCCGGCCCGGATTCCAGCTGCTGCGGAAGCGAGTCCTACTCGCAGGATGACATGTGCCGTGCGATAGATTGCGGGCGACACGAGAGAAGAGCTCGCATGGACTCCCGCATCCCGCGGTTGCGACGCAAGCTGGCATGCATCCCGTACGCGCCCAACCGAAGCCACTCCTTCGGCGAGGAACGGCACGAATTTCGTCTCGGCCCCCGTCTGCCCAAAGCTCAGGCAGACGCCTTTGAAGCTGAGCATGACGTGGAACTCCCAGAGCCTTATCGAGACTTCCTCACCAACCTGGGCGGCAGTGGTGCGTCTCCGTACTACGGGCTGATCCCGTTGCAGGACTGCACGCTCTTCACGATGAATTCCAGAGATGCCAGCACCGGCTCAAGGGGATTCAGCCGGGCCTATCGCCCCACCCGCCGTGGTGACCTGTACCTGGACGTCATCGAGCGCGGGTGCAGCGACCTCGTCCTCATAGGCGTGACTGGCCCTCTCACCGGACGCATGCTCATCGGCAGCGCCGACGGCTTCTGGGGCCCGAACGTCTCCTCAGCCCCGGACTTTCTCGCCTGGTATGAACGATGGCTCGACCACATGGCTGCCGGACAGGACAACCGGGCTCTGGAGCTCACCTCACCCCAGCTCCGAGCGCATCCGATTCGGCAGCGGCTCGCGCACTCACCGTGACCGCACCACAGAACCTGAGCCAGAACCACAACCCGTGAACAAAGCCACCAGGTCAGCCAGGGCGGGCATGCCGAGACGGACGCAGGTGGTCACGATGTGATGCGTGCGGGCCGCAGTCAGATCGTGGACCCGCCCCGGCAGGGCCCCG
>NZ_JBEXID010000246.1:0-1539 GCF_040608395.1 Streptomyces sp. NPDC005181 | reverse complement strand
TCACCACCCCCACCGACGTGGCCGCCTACCTCGACGCCTACGGCACCGAGCCCCCGGACAACATCAAACACGCATGTTGATTCTCTGCATGCCCTAACGAGTCAGATGTTCAGAGAGGCATGGCCTGGCTCTGGAGGCCGCTCATGGCGTGGGTGCCGGCGGCGTGGGCGTGATGGTCACCTGGTTGCCCTCGGGGCCGACGTGGACCGTGACGGCATTCGGCAGGTGCACGTTGGTGGCGGAGAGGTAGACGGTGTCCGAGGCCGGGTCAAAGTAGAGCTTTGCAGAGTCGGCGCGCACCAAGCTCTCGTCGAGCACTCTGCTGTGGACCCACTGCGCCCCCGACGGTGCGAACTCGGCGAGTTCGGCGGGAATGGAGATGCTTTCCGGCTCGGACCCGATGACCGCCGGCTGCATCTGCGTGGACGCCGTCAGGACGGCCACCGAGCCGGGGTCGAGCTTCATGAGGGCGGTGACGTAGTAGTCCGTAGGGCCGGGCACTCGGCTGTCCGCGCCGGGAGCCTCCTGCTGCCAGTGCGCCGAGACGATCCGACCGAGCTTCGGTAGGCGCTTGGCCAGCGGCTCGGTGTCAGTGTAGATCTCGGGGGTCTTTGAGGCCTCGGCCTTTGCGTCGGCGACGGGGCTGACGGCGCAGCCGGTGACCACAGTTGCCGCCAGCAGGAGCGCGCTTGCCAATACAAGAGATCTCTTACGCTCCGGCACTGCTTCCCCCACCTTGCTCAGGATCTGCTATTCCATCACATGGCCTGTGAGGGCCAACCGGTGCGCTCCCAGAGCCTGATGATCGGAGAGGCAAGCCCTCGATCCGAGGTCTGGAACATCTCGTGCTCGGCCATCACCTGACGAAGTCGCCAGTCGTAGCCCATCTTCTTGATCATGTCAGGTCCCAGTCGTCGCCCAGCCGCCGCTTCAACGAAGTCTCCAGCAGCTGGTTGCGGCACTCATCCGAAACGCCTGATGGTGGAGTCGGGTATTGGAACCGTCGGAATGCCCGGGCTTCCAGCGTCGGTCGTGCGAGCCTCAGATGGGTTAGTCGTCGGCTGCGACGAGCAGAGTGAGTGTGGCTGCGGAACGATCGATAAGGACCAGTTCGTGGTAGTCGATGTGGATGGGGCCATAGTCGTGGAATGCGTCTTCGGGGAGCTGTCCCAGCACGTATCGGCTGGTCGCTGTGCGGATCGGGGTGTAGATCTCCTGCCGCAGGCGTGATTCGAGTTGCTCCGGAACGTCGCCGTGCTGGCTGGCCCACGAGTGGATGGTGTCGGCCGCGGTTGCGTCGTCGACTGCCCTGTAGGCGTCAGGGGTGATGCGGCCAAGCCACCATTGGCCGTGCCGAGGCCAGTCCTGAACCAATGCCACTTAGCTTGCGTTGACGTTGGGGCGGGGTGCCGCTACCGTTCTGGCGGTGAGTCAGGATGTGGGTGGGTCGCTGCCGGACTGGATCTCGTTGGGTGTGCTGGCCTCCTCGGTGCCGCGGGATGTGGTGGACGAGGCGGTCGCGGCCTGCGGGAAGCGTGT
>NZ_JBEXID010000245.1:0-1571 GCF_040608395.1 Streptomyces sp. NPDC005181 | reverse complement strand
CGCACCACGTCGCCGCTGCGGTACATGCGGGAGCCGCCGGGGCCGAACGGGTCGGCTACAAAACGTTCCGCGGTGAGTGCCGGCCGGTTCAGATAGCCCCGGGCCAGCCCCTCGCCGGCAATGTACAGCTCACCGGCCACCCCGACAGGCACCGGCAGCAGACCACCGTCCAACACATACACCCGCGTGTTGTCCGCCGGACGGCCGATCGGTACGGCACCGGCCGGAATCCGGTCCGCGGGCTCGATCCGGTACTCCATGCAGCCGACGGTCGCCTCGGTCGGACCGTACTCGTTGACCACCGTGGCCTGCGGGTGACGCTCACGCCACTGATCCAGCGCCTCGCCCAGCAACGCCTCACCGCCCAGCACCAGCTCACCGACCCCGGAGCCAGAGCCGGTTTCGGCGCCCGGCACGCCGCCGACGGGAGAGGAGACGCCGGGCAGGCCGCCCAGCATCGCCAGATGGCTCGGTGTCGCCTTCAGGAAGATCGGCCCGTCAGCCCGCGTCTCCAGCGTCTCCGCCGCCTCCTCCAGGTCCACGATCTCGACACGGCCACCGTGCACCAGCGGCGCGTAGAGGGCGGTAACCGTCAGATCGAAGGACAGCGGCGAGTGCAGCAGGGCCGCACCCCGCACACTCGGATAGACCACCCCCGCCCAGGCGAGGTAATCGGCCAGTGACCGGTGTTCGACCACAACCCCCTTCGGGGTGCCGGTGGACCCAGAGGTGTAGATGACGTACACCGCGTCACTCCCCGACACCGTCCGCTCCGGATCGGTGTCCCCCTCCCCGCCCCGGGCCTCATCGAGCAACAGCAGCCGGGGGCCCTCGAAGGCCAGTTCCGAGTCCAGAACACGGGTGGTCAGGAGCAGTACCGGCGCCGCGTCGTCGAGGATGTAAGCGATCCGGTCGACGGGGTAGTCCGGGTCGACCGGCAGATAGGCCGCCCCCGTCTTGGCCACCGCGAGAAGGGCGACCACCGCCTCGGCGGAGCGGGGCAGGGCCACCGCCACGATCCGGCCGGGCGCGGCGCCCCGGCTGATGAGCAGGTGTGCCAGGCGGTTGGCGCGGGCGTTCAGCTCCGCGTAGTTCAGCGCCTCGCCGCCGTGGACCACTGCCGTGGCCTGTGGCGTACGCGCCACCTGGGCCGCGAACAGTTCCACCAGCGTGTCGCCGCCCGGACGCGCGCTGCCGCTCTCGCCCGTCCCGTTCTGAAGGATCCGGTCCCGCTCGGCGATGGAGAGCGAATCCACCCGTCCCACCGGCAGACCGGGAGTGGTCACGGCTGCTTGGAGCAGTCGCTGCAACCGGTCGCCCCAGGTGTGGACCGTGTCCTGATCGAAGACATCGGGACGGTAACTCAGCTCAAGGGTGAGCCGGTCACCGGGAAGAGCGGCCAGCCCCAGGGGGTAATGGGTGGCGTCGTGGGCGTGGAACCGGGTCACGTTGAGACTGGTGCCCTGCGGTTTGAGGGCGTCGGGCTCGATGGGGTAGTTCTCGAAGACGATGGCGGTGTCGAAGAGTTCGCCGAGTCCGGCGAGGCGTTGTATGTGGGCGAGGGCGAGGTG
>NZ_JBEXID010000244.1:0-1610 GCF_040608395.1 Streptomyces sp. NPDC005181 | reverse complement strand
GGCACCCGTCACCCCACACCCGCCACGATCCGCCTCGCCAACGAACAACCCCTCGGCCTCGTGGCATGACGATCACCACAAGCTAAGTGGCATTGCTCCTTGAGGCGCGGATGAATCCGGGCGAGGGCTCGGCGGAGACGCTCCAGCTTCGAATCCTTGGAGTCCTCCTTCTTCTTGCGATTGTCGCGGTTGTGTTCGTGCTGATCCGTGCGCCTCTTCCTGTCGTTGCGCATCTTGTCGCGCTTCTTCTTGAAGAAGTCGCGCATCTTCTTGCCGCTGCTCTTGAGCGCCTGGCCGATCTTGCTCTTGTGCAGCTTCTTGCCGAGCGTCTTGCCGGCGTTGCGGATCTTCTTGAGGGCGGACTTGACCTTGCCCTTGATCTTCGTCAGCGCCTTGCCCAGCGGGGACTTGGGCTTGCGAGGCTTCTGACGCTTGGGCGCCTCGGTCTCTTTCTTCTTCTTGGGCGCCGTGCGGGGAGACTTGTCCTTCTTGGCGTCGGGCCTCCGGTCCGACGCACTGTTCTGCGCCGCGTCCGGCTTCTGCTGGTCGTGCTTCGCCTCGGCCTCGTCCCGCCGGCGCTCCCGCTCCTTGTCCGGCGTCTTGCTCGTCGGCCGGTCTTGAGCCGTGTCCTTCGGAACACTCCGGCCCGGACTGCGGTCCGTCGACGCCGACCGGTTCTTCGGGACCCTCGGTCCCTTCGGCTTCGACGGTCCCGCCGGCTTCTTCAAGGACTCCACCGCGTTGCGTACCGCACCCCGCGCCTTGTTCACCGCGTTGCCCGCCGCCTCCTTCGCGCCCTTGCCCGTCTTGTTCAGGCCCTTCATGATCTTCTCGGACATCGCCTTGAGGCGTTTTCCTACGCCTTTGGTCGCCGAAGCCAGGCGGATCATCAGGAAGTTGGCAATGAAGTCGAGCAGGGCGACAATGCCCGCCGCCACCGCCTCCGCGAAGAGGCAGGCCGCCGGGCCCGCCTTGACCGCCTTCAAGTAGGCCCAGAACTTGCCGAACGCGGAGAGGATCGAGCTGATGCTCTGCCACGCCGCCATCAGGCCCTGGACGATGGTGAGGATCGCGCCCGCCGCCGGGACGATCATCGAGACGACCTTCTCGATGACGATCGACGCGATCATCATCGGCAGCGAGGCGATGATCGCGTCCCACGCCATCTTGCCGATCTCCTTGATCGAGACGCAGCCCTTCACCAGGACATCGATCACGGCCTTGCCGAGGCCGAGAATGCCCTCGACCTTCGTGTCGAACCACCGCTTCACGCCCGTCTTGATGGCGCCCCAGAGGTGGTCGGTTATCCCTGCCTTCGCCGAGCTGCCCGCCTTGCTGATCCAGCCGCCCGGGTCAGGGGCGATGTCCGCGACCAGCGCCGCGAACTTGCCCAGCGCCTCGATCGCCGCCTGGGCGAACTTGATCGCGCCGAGGATGACCGCCCGGTAGATCTTGACGGCGGCCTTGATGCCTGCTTCCAGCACGTCGAGCAGCGCATTCAGGCCCGCGGCCAATCAGGGCGGTTGCAAGTTCCGGGTTCGTGCGGCTGGTCGGGGAGTGACCGGTTGGGGCGCATAACAGGGCAGGCACGGGCTTCGTGATCATTGTGG
>NZ_JBEXID010000243.1:0-1616 GCF_040608395.1 Streptomyces sp. NPDC005181 | reverse complement strand
CACCTCGCCCTCGCCCACATACAACGCCTCGCCGGACTCGGCGAACTCTTCGACACCGCCATCGTCTTCGAGAACTACCCCATCGAGCCCGACGCGCTTGATCTGCCGGGCACCAGCCTGAGCATCACCGGCGTGGACCCCCGCGACACCACGCACTACCCCCTCGCTCTCACCGCCCTCCCCGGCCGCCGGCTCTCCCTCGAACTGAGCTACCGCCCGGACCTCTTCGCCCCCGCCGCCGTCCAGAAGTGGGCCGACGGACTGCGGGCGCTGCTCAAAGCGACAGTGGCCGCCCCCCACACGCCCGTGGGACGGGTGGACCCGCTCTCCAGCACCGAGCGGGCACTGCTCCTGGAGGCGGGCACCGGCATCGCACACCCCGTGGCGGAAGCCACCCTGACGGAGGTGCTGGCAAACCAGGTGGCGCGCACTCCGCAGGCCACCGCGGTGATCTTCAACGGCGAGGCCATGACATACGCGGAGTTGAACGCCCGCGCCAACCGCCTGGCGCACCTGCTCATCAGCCGGGGCGTGGGGCCGGAAGACATCGTGGCGCTGGCCCTGCGCCGGTCTGCGGAGGCGATCGTCGCGATCTTCGCCGTGATCAAAGCCGGTGCGGCCTATGTGTCGATCGACCCGGACTACCCCGCCGACCGAATCGCGTTCATGCTCACCGACTCCGGTCCGGCGTTGGTGCTCACCGATACGGACACCAGGGGAGTCCTTCCGGCGGATCTGGCCGCGCCCGCCGTACTGCTCGACAGTGCGGACACCACCGGCCGGCTGGCCGGACTGCCCGGTGCTGACGTGACGGACGCGGACCGGACCTGCCCACTGCTGCCGTCGCACCCGGCATTTGTGATCTATACGTCGGGTTCCACCGGCCGCCCCAAGGGCGTGGCGCTCGAACACCGGGGTCTCGTCAATCTCTTTGACCACCACCGCGTCTCGATCTTCGGACCCGCCGTCGAAGCCACCGGCCAGGACAGGTTCCGTGTCGCGCTGACCGCGTCGCTCTCCTTCGACGCCACCTGGGCCGAACTCCTGTGGATGCTCGACGGAAACGAGCTCCACCTCGTGGACGATGTTGTACGCCGCGATGCCGAGGCGCTCATCGCCTATGCGGCGGCGCACAACATCGATCTTCTCGACACCACACCGTCGTTCGCCGAGCAGCTGGTGGCGATCGGCTTGCTGGAGGCCGACCGCAGGCCGCATGTCCTGCTGCTGGGCGGCGAGGCCGTCGGGGCTTCGCTGTGGAACGCGCTGCGTGGCGCTTCCGGCCCGGCCGCGTACAACTTCTACGGTCCCACCGAGACCACCATCGACGCGCTTTACAGCCCCTTGAGCGCTTCATCCACTCCGTCCATCGGCCGTCCGGTGGGAAACATGCGGGTGTATGTGTTGGACGGTGGTCTGCTGCCGGTGCCGGTGGGGGTGGCCGGTGAGCTGTACATTGCCGGCGAGGGGCTGGCCCGGGGGTATCTGAACCGGCCGGCACTCACCGCGGAACGTTTTGTAGCCGACCCGTTCGGCCCCGGCGGCTCCCGCATGTACCGCAGCGGCGACGTGGTGCGCTGGACCGCCGAAGGTGACCTCGTCTTCGTGGGCCGCGC
>NZ_JBEXID010000242.1:0-1663 GCF_040608395.1 Streptomyces sp. NPDC005181 | reverse complement strand
TCTGACCCCTGCAAGATCACCGAAAGTAACCACCGCCGGTGGCCCGACCAGCAAGGCTCCATACCTCGACATACACAAAGGAATTGACAACCTCCCCTGGGCGCTGCGGGCGGTCGCCAACCAGGCCCGGATGGACCAGGTCGACTTCACAGCCGACCTGCCCGGCGAGCACAGCGAAGAAGAACACGCGTTGCTCGCCGAGCACATCGTCGCCTACCGCATCGACGGGCCACTGTTCTTCGCCGGCGCCCACCGTTTCCTCCTGGAGCTCTCCGAGGTCGCCGACGTCCGCGTGGTGATCCTGCGGATGTCGCGGGTCACCACGATGGATGCCACCGGCGCCCTGGTCCTCAAGGACGCCGTGCAGAAGCTGAACCGGCGCGGCATCGCCGTGATGACCTCCGGGGTACGCCCCGGCCAGCGGCGCGCTCTCGAATCGGTCGGTGCGCTGGACCTGCTGCGCCTGGAGGGCCGGGAGTACGCCACCACGCCGGAGGCCATCGCCGGGGCCCGCGCCCACCTGCACCAGGCCGGACTCCTCCCCGGTGTCCCTGTCACCGAAGAGGCTTCCCGATGACCACCCCCCTCTCCCGCCGCATGATCGAGGTACCCCGCAGCGAGGCGCCATGGCTGCTCGAAGGCGGCGCCCAGGGACACCTGGTGTACGTCCGGCGCGAGATCTCTGTGCTCCGCCCGGCCGTCCACATCCGTGAGCACGGGCGTCTAATCGTCCGTACGCCCGCGCAGGCTACCGCCCTGGCCTGCCAGCCGGACGAGATCACGACGGCGGGCGAGATCGGCTGGACCGTGACCACCACGGGACCGGCCGAGATCATCACCGATCCGCACGAGGCCGACCACTACCGCCGCGCCCTGCCCGGCTGGGCGCACGGCGCGCACGACACCCTGGTACGGATCCGCCCGCAGACGATGACCGGGTTCCGCCTGCCCCACGCCCAGGCCGTCCGGTGAGTGCCCAGCTCGAAACCCTGTCCGTGCGGCATGTGCTGACCCTGCCCACGATGGGCTCGGCGGTGCGGATCGTCCGTGAGACCACCGAGCAGGTCCTTGCCGAGTGGGGCATCAGCCGACGGCACCCCACCGTGGACCCGGCACTGCTGATTCTGTCCGAGCTGGTGACCAACAGCGTCCAGCACGCCGCCGCGCTCTCCCCGAACGTCACCGTGATCTACGCGGCCGGTCAGGATACGTTCGCGTTCGCCGTACACGACCGCCACCCCTATCAGCCCCTGCTCTTCTCAGCAATCACCGCGACCGGCGCCAGCGGGCTGGGCACCGTCATGGAACTCACCCTCGGCCTGGGTGGCACCGCCGTCATCCGGGGCGACGCCGACGGCAAAGGCAAAAGCATCTGGATCACCCTCCCCCTGTGACAGACCAAGGCAAGAGATGACCGCAGAGTGGCGCACACCACCCGCCCCAACCTGGGCGTTCTCTCCCTGACCGGGCACCTGAGCCCCGAGGCACTGCGACCTTCCCGCCGCCCACACCGCCCACCGAGGCGGTGGCCGGTCAGCAGCGGCAGTGGTGCAGCGACAAGTGGCCCGGACACGGCAGCTGTAGTTCTTGATCGGTAGGGCATCGTTGCTGGTCAGGCGGTTGTGGCGGCGGTGATGTTGTTCCAGCGGCGGTGGGCTTCGGC
>NZ_JBEXID010000241.1:0-1664 GCF_040608395.1 Streptomyces sp. NPDC005181 | reverse complement strand
ACACCCCCGCTCCGACAGCCGCTGACCACTCGGTCACCAGCCGTCACCACACACCCGAAACCGTCACACGCTGCGGTCGCACTGAATGTTTGCTCAACATCCTTTGGATCGGACGGCTCAAGTTCGAAGACTACGAAGTCGAGAACATCCGTCCATTGGTCACCTCAAGTCCGATCTTCTCGCCGCTTGTCGCCAAGTTTGGTGAACGCAAAATAGCCAGAGCCATCGGCGCGGCGGAGATCGCTATAGGGTCACTAATAGCAGCGAAATCGATTTCACCCAGAGCGTCGGCGCTCGGTAGTCTGGCGGCGGTCGGCATGTTCGCCACCACTCTCAGTTTCCTGGCCACGACGCCAGCGGCCTGGCAGGAGAAGCGGAGGGAACCAAAGCTCTCTCTCGCGGGCCAGTTCCTGCTGAAAGACATCGTACTTCTCGGGGCATCCCTGGTCACTGCCGCCGAATCACTGCAATCCGCCCAGCGCCCGTAGCGAACGACTCCCGTGTGGGAACGAATAGCTATGGCGTCTGCGGCGGGAGAACCGGGAACAGCGGCAGACCATTGAGGCCCTGAAAGGCCGCGGCCTTCTTCACGCGGGAGTCGATGAAATAGCAGCGCGCTACACGTTTATCGGTGCGGAGAAGGCCACCGAGACTGCCTACGGATACCTTCTGTCGTGGGCGTCAACGTCATGCGGCACCTCTTCACGGACAAGCAGATCACCCACCGGGGGCCGCACTACACCGTAGTGAATGCCCGGATCTACACCCTCCCCGACGAGCCGCCTCCCATCTCTCTGTCGGGCTTCGGTCCCAGGCCGCCGCACTGGCCCGCGATCGACACGTAGTCACTTCGGAAGGCTTCGGCAGGAGCTCAGCAGATAGCCGAAGCGGTGCTGCGGCCGATCCGGGCTCATGTCCTGACTCAGTAACAGGGGAGGCGAGGGCACGCGCCTGTTCAGGTCGAGTGGCGTGGTGCGGCTGCAGTGCCAGCATGAGTGGCCATTGGTCAAGACGCAGACGGTTGCCGAGGAGCCAGCGTGAGACACCACGTCGGATTGGCGATACCCCTGGCGGCTCTGGCGCTGCTGACCGCGTGCGGAGGGACCGCGCGAGACACCCACGCCTGCACCCTGATGGACACGCCCGCCGGATCCGGGTCGAGGTCCACCCTGAACTGGCGAACAGGGTGGCGACGCGACCCTTATGGCCTGCTGGGACGGCGCATGCCAGGAGCGCACGCTGCAGCTGCGAGAGACCTCGTCGGAAGTACCGGCGACGCCAGGGAACCCCGTGATGACCACTGAATCCGCTCCCGCCACCGTCAGTCCGGCAGTGAGGCCCCCCGAACTCCCAAGGTTTCCAACTGGGCCTGGCTTCGGGGTCGTACGTGACCTCCCAGGGAAACCGATACACGTCACGCTGGTATTCAAGAACCAGCGAGGGGCCACCGTGCTCGACCGACAGATCAATATGAAGTTCCCCCGCTGAAGTGGACAGCCTGATACTGGGACGGATCGGTCCCGGAGGAAGCAGTCCAGGTTGAGTGGCAAGAGCAATATGAGTAAGCGTTACACGTCGGAGTTCAAGCGGGACGCGGTGGCACTGGTCCGGTCGTCGGGCCGGAATGTCACCGAGGTCGCCCGGGAACTCGGTGTGAGTGCGGA
>NZ_JBEXID010000240.1:0-1664 GCF_040608395.1 Streptomyces sp. NPDC005181 | reverse complement strand
CGTCTGGACGAAGGACGCCGACGAGATCCTTCAACGCCTCGCTTCATATCTTGATCGAATTCCCGGCGCAGAACACTAGCGGTGGTTTGTTGACGGCGGCTCAGGTCCGTAGTAGGCCGGTAGCAGAGGAACGTTGCCTCGCTGCCTGGGAGCTTGTGATGACCCGTCGTGTGCCGTGTCCGCCTGCTCCGGGCCCGCTGGAAGCCTACGCCGCACGCTTCGATGACCTCTTCTCCACACTGGCACAGCGCCGCGGTTTCCGGGAGTACCTCGCGGGGCTGCTGCTGCCGCGGGACCGCAACAAGACGCTGACCTGCCTGGCAGGCACCGAGCCGGTGGTCGGTGCCCAGCACCCGGCGGTGCAGCGGCTCCAGTTCTTCCTGTCCGAGTCGACGTGGGACCACGAGCGGGTCAATTCCCGCAGGGTGGAGTTACTGCTGGCCGATCCAGCGACCGCGCCGCACCCGGGCGGGGTGCTGGTGATCGACGACTCGGGGGACCGCAAGGACGGCAAGGCCACCGCGCACATCGGCCGACAGTGGATCGGCCGGCTGGGCAAGACCGACAACGGCATCGTCACGGTGACCACCTGTTGGGCCGACGAGAACCTCTACTACCCGCTGCACGCCGTGCCCTACAGCCCCGCCCATCACTTCCCCAAGGGCAAGAGCGACCCCAACTTCCGCACGAAGCTGCAGATCGCCGCGGAGCTGGCCCGCACCGCGAAGGCTGCCGGGGTGGCCTTCCGAGCCGTGGTCGCAGACTGCGCCTACGGCGACCAGGACGGCTTCCGCAGGCAACTCGACGCGGCGGGGCTGCCGTTCGTCATGGCCCTCAAACCGAGCCACGGCACCTGGGCCTACGGCAAGGACGCCTACACCCCCGCCGGCGCCGCCCGCGCCCTGACCTGGACGGACCCCGAACATCCCGGTGACTGGACCCCGGTCGAGCGCACCTTCCGCGACGGGCACACCGAGACCTGGTGGGCCGCCGATGCCCACCTCGGCTGGTGGGGACCCGACGGAAACGTCCGCCTGGTCGTGACGACCGCAGACCCGACCACGTTGCCCGCACAAGCCACGTGGTACCTGGCCACCGACCTGCCCCGCCCCGGCGGCCCACGCGAGGCCGACAGCCCCGAACCCGCCGCTGACCTGCACGAAGTCGTCCGGATATACGGCATCCGGCACTGGATCGAGCAAAGCTACAAGCAGGTCAAGGACGAACTCGGCTGGGCCGACTTCCAGGTCCGCTCCGACACCGCCATCCGCCGCCACCAGACCCTGGTCACCTGCGCCTTCTCGTTCTGCTGGGATACCTGGTTCACTCAACTACCGGACCGGGAACTCGCCCTTGTCCCCGCGGTCCCGCAGGCCGCAACTCCGGCGGGACCGGCTGAGAGGGGGCCGAGGCAGACCCCACCAGCCTCAACCGGCCAGCTGGCCCAAGGCGATCCGCGCCGTCCGGGCCTGGCTCGACCCCTGGACCACCCTCCAACGCTGCTGGCGAGCACTTGGGGTACCTAACAAAGCCCTACTAGTGTCCTGGCATGGATTGGGGGACATACTTGTACTACAGCAGCAGATCTTGAGTGAGTGATCGTTCTTGGACGGCGTGTTTCCAGGGACGGAGTCGTGCGGGGAGTGGGTCGTCGCGGCGGCGGT
>NZ_JBEXID010000239.1:0-1692 GCF_040608395.1 Streptomyces sp. NPDC005181 | reverse complement strand
ACCGGCCTGCTGAACATCAGGGTCTTCTCGATGGCGTCGTAGTCGCGGCCCGCCGCCTCGCAGTGCTCCCGCAGTACGTCGAGCTTGTGGGCCACGGCCCGCCATCATTCGAACCCTTTGAGGGACAGGTGCGTTCAGCCCTTGGCCTCGGCGGCCCTCTGGCTGTAAGTGAGCACGGTCGGCTGGACGTCCTTGCAGTAGGGGACGGTTCCGGTCTGGGCTGCGTACCTGGCCGAGATCCATGCCTGCTTGTCACGCAGCAGGTACCAGACGTTGTTGCCGGCGATGTTGTGGGCACGGACCTTGCATCGCAGGCCCACTTGCTCCTTGTACTTGCGGATACCCAGGACCGACGAGTCGGTGCTGGGGTACTGACGCTCGTTCAGCCCGCTCAGACTGCCCACCGTGGCGTAGGGCTTCACGGGAACAGGTGCCTGGGGGGGAGCCGCAGCGGCAAGCAGCGGGGTACTGAACACGATGGCTGCCGCGGCAGCACCCGAGCCCGCGACGATGCGCCGAGCGCGCCTCTCCAAGATCTTCAACATGCCATTCCTCTCGCTCATTTCCTGGCCGGTGGATCGCATTTGATCACTCTTCGGGGCATATGCCCTGCATCTTGTGTCGTGGCAGCGTTTTGATCCCCCGAGAAGGCGATTGCAGTCAGGCGAGTGGGCCATCCGCTCCGGGATCGTGGCCAGGCTCTGAGCCGTTCCGGTCCCGGCGTCGCGCCGGGATGCCGAAGAAAGCCCACGCGGACCCGGCGGGCGCTTCACACATGCGGGAGCGGCCATCGTCCAGGACGTCAGCCACGATCCACAGCACCGAATGCGTCGCGACGGATCGGTCGAGCAGTACCGGCAAGAGGCCACCACCTGCGGACCTCGGGGCCGAGCGGGATCGTGGAACCCGCGAAGCGCTCGCGCCGATGCAGCGGATCGGGGAGGTCGGCTCACCCTTGGCGAAGGAGTCGTATGTCCACTTGGCGAGCTGGGCGTACGCGGCTGATCCCGGCAACGCGGAGCGGGTGCGTGCCGGACGCCGCGGCGCATGCGTCAGCCGGGCTGGCTGTTCTCCTTGAGCGTGCCCCAGCCGTGCCAGCGGTCGACCTCGATCCAGGCGCTGACCCGGCCACGGTCCCGCTGCTGGTAGGGCTTGCCGAGGTACTGCTGGGACAGCCGGTCGATATCGGTGAGGTCCTTGTCCTCACGCAGTTCGGCGACGTGTCCGATGATGCTGATGTGGGTGTACCAGTTCTCCGCGTCGAGCACGGTGAGCGTGACCCGGGGGTCATTGCGGATGTGTTCGAGCCGCTTGCGGCCCTCATCCATGTTGACCAGGATCCGGCCGTCGCACCAGAGGTACCAGGTGGCCGTGGACACTGGCTGGCCGTCGGCCCGAAGCGTCGCGATGACGGCCGAGTTGGACTTCTTCAGCATGGCCACTGCGGTCTCGGGAAGCGGTGGATTCGACACGGAATCTCCTCCTGCGTGATCCATTCTCGGTGATCCATCGGGCTGCATGCTCACCGTGCCACATCCCGGCGTGCCCTATGTCTCACGCCCCGCCGGATCGGTCGCGCCACGGAGGGCTTCGCATCAACGGATAGCGGCCTGCCGTGGTGTTCGCGACGCCGGCCGCGGCGCCCGGGGGCCCCGGCGCGGGCCGCAAGGGGGGGGGGGGGGGGGGCGGGAG
>NZ_JBEXID010000238.1:0-1766 GCF_040608395.1 Streptomyces sp. NPDC005181 | reverse complement strand
GCAAACATTCAGTGCGACCGCAGCGTGTGACGGTTTCGGGTGTGTGGTGACGGCTGGTGACCGAGTGGTCAGCGGCTGTCGGAGCGGGGGTGTCAGGCCGGGGCGAGGGCTGCCGGGGGCAGCCAGAGTTTCCCGGTGAAGGCGTCGACGAGCACGGTCAGTGGGTTGACCAGGTGCTTAATCGCGGTGGAGAGCACGCCCCGGATGAGGTAGCGGTCCTTGGCCCGTTCCAGGTGGGGCAGCCGTCCCGAGATGTTCTCCTGGATCTTCGAGGGGCGTAGGTCCCGCTCGGCCTGGTTCGAGGTCGGTGGGATCCGCAGGTCGGTCAGGAACCGCCAGAAGTCGTCGGGGCGGTCGCGGAGGGCTTCAAGGAGCAGGCGGGACTTGCGGGCGCCGGGCCGGGTGTCGTCCAGGCGGGCGGTGTGGGCCAGGCCGATGGCCACGGCCGAGCGTGCGCCCTGCAGGCCGATCGCGGACAGTGTCGGGGCCAGGGATGCCTCGCCCCGTTCCCGGGCCTGGTTGGCGCGATGGATCAACTCTCGGATGGAGTCGGCCAGTTGGGTGGGCCATGCCTGGTCCGGGTAGAGCTCCGCGGCGGCCTTGAGGTCGCGCAGGACGTGCTGGAGGCACAGCTGGTGGTTCAGGTCGCCGAGTTGGGAGGAGTCGTAGTTCTGGTAGCGGTCGTGGACGATGACAGCGTCCGGTTCCAGCTCGGTGAAGATGAACTGTTTGAAGGTCTCCATCGAGCGGTCGCCGAGCAGGAAGTGGGTGTAGAGCTCGGTGCACGCGACCAGGAGGTAGCCCTTGGCTTCCTTCTTGCCCGGCGGCGGGGTGGCGGCGCCGACCTTGAGGGGCGTCTCGTCGCAGGAGATCACGAAGGACAGGGTGATCAGGGTGCGGATGACCATGTCGCAGGTGGCCAACGCGGCGGCGGTGCGTGCCAGCAGGCCATGGACGAACCCGGGCGAGGGCTCGGCTCCGGTCAGCGCGGTCAGGATCTCGCGGCAGCGGGCCACCGGTACGAAGTGCACGACCATGAGATAGACCGCGAAGGCCTTCAGCTGGGGCCCGTACTCGGATCGGCCGGCCCCCGCGCCTTCGGGGCGGGGCGCGATGTGGACCTTTCCGCAGGAGCAGGCCACCGCGTGCTGGTCGTACTGGGTGACGGTCACCGTGACCAGGGGGATCTCGTGTCGCTGATAGCGGTCCACGACCCCGAGATCGGCGGCGCCGGTGAGGTCGGCCCCGCAGTCGCAGGAGCCCTGGGGGAAACAGGGCTCGCGGCTGTCGACCTCGTCTTCCTCGCGCCAGCGCAGGGCGCTGCCCGGGGCTCCCTTCTGCTTGCCCTTGGCCCGACCGGTGGACTTGGCACGGCGCTTGGGCGCGGGCGGGGTTCCTCCCGCGCCGCCGTCCTTGGAGGAAGGGAAGGAGGAGTTGTCGCTGTTGCGGGACAGGAGGTGTTCCAGCTTCGCCAGCTTGGTAGTGGTCTCCTCCAGCTGGGCGGTCGTGCGCTCCAGACGGTCCATCACATCGTCGAGCTGGGCCGCCAGCGTGACGATCTGGGTGTTCTGGCGGTCGATCACCTCGGCCTGCCTGGCGATGACCACTTCCTGGTCACGGACGCGGACGATCAGCTCGTCACGCGACATCGACTCCAGCTCGGGCACTCCGCGATCCAACCACACCGCGACGGCCCAACTCGACGACCACCAAGCGTGATGAGGCGGCCGGAACGATCACGCTCCGATTACCAACTGAATGTTTGC
>NZ_JBEXID010000237.1:0-1780 GCF_040608395.1 Streptomyces sp. NPDC005181 | reverse complement strand
GCTAGTCCCATCCTCCGCACATGACCGGTTCGGATGAACTGATGATGTGGCCGGTACCTCGGCGGGATGTGGCTCGTTGGGTTCGACGTGCCGATATCTCGTTCGCGTCGTTCCCGGGTCCAGCGTCCCCGCATGGCGGTGGAGTTGGCTCCTGTGGTGGAGAGGCGTCTGGGCGCTCTGCCTGCCTCTGCCGAGTTTCTGCGCCGGCTGGACGTGGCCGGGATCATCGACGAGCTGTGTCCCGTACGGGATGTGGCGCATCTGACACACGGGCAGGTCATCGAAGTCCTGGTCGCGAACCGGCTGTCCTCGCCCACCGCTATGGTCCGGGTGGGGGACTGGGCGCGCACGTGGGCTGTCGAGGAGGTCTTCGGCGTTGATCCCGCGCTGCTCAACGATGACCGGCTCGCCCGCGCGCTGGATGCCATCGCGCCGCGCCTGGAGGAGATCACGGGCTCGGTCGGCGCGCAGGCCATCGCGGAGTGCGGTATCGATGTCGCCCAGATCCACTGGGACATGACGAGCATGTCCCTGTTCGGTGCCTACGAGGACCAGGAGGAGGACTTCCCGCAGGTCAGGTACGGTCATCCCAAGGACCGGCGAGTTGATCTGAAGCAGATCCAGGCCGGGCTGGCCGTCAGCCGCGACGGCGGCATCCCCGTCTTCCACCGCGTCTACGACGGCGGCGCGGGCGAGGTCGCGCAGGTCGTCGGCGCCATGAAGGCCCTGCGAAAGATCGCCGAGCGCAAGGACTTCCTGCTCGTCGCGGACTCCAAGCTCGTGTCCTATCCGAACATCACCGCGCTGCTGGACGCGAAGGTCGACTTCATCGCCCCCATCCCGGCCGCCCAGGTCAAGGCGGAGGTCTACGCCGCCCTGGACGTGGCCTCCGCCCAGCTGGTCGACTACGTCAACGACCGCGACCGCGAGCGGAACACGCCCGCCGACCAGCGGGAGTCCTACCGGGTCCTGGAGGACCTCCATGCCATGGCCGGCCCGCGCAAGGCCGACCCCGTGCACCGGCTGCGCCGGATCCTGGTCCACTCCACCGGCAACGCCAAAGGACAGCAGGCCGCCCGCGCCAAGCGCCTGACCAAGGCGGCGGAAGACCTGGACAAGCTGCAACGCTCGGCCGGCGGCCGCTACTACAACACCACGGCGAAGATCGAAGCCCGGATCGGAGTGATCGCCAAGACCCGGCGGGTCGCCGGCTGCCTACGCACCACCGTGACCACCGACCCTGACGGGCGCCCCTCCCTGACCTGGTACTTCGACCAGGGCGTCCTGGACACGGAGGCCGCCGCCGACGGCTGGTACGCGCTGGTGACCCGGCTCACCCCCGAGCAGGCCGATGCGGCCGAAGTCCTCAAGCGCTACAAGGGCCAAGGAGCGGTCGAGCGCCGCTACCGCGACTTCAAGGGCCCCCTGGCCGTCGCGCCGGTCTTCCTGGAACACAACCGGCGCATCGCAGCTCTGATCACCGTGATCTGCCTGGCCCTGCTCGTGTTCTGCCTGATCGAACGCCAAGTACGCCAAGCGCTCGGACCCGAGCAGACCATGAGCGGCCTCTACCCCGACAACCGCAAAGTCCGTCCCACCGGACGCATGATCCTCTACCACCTCGACAGCCTCACGCTCCGCCCCGGGACCACCGCCAGCCCACCCGTCATCCTCATCAACCGAGGAGTCCAAGCACACCTGCTCGAACTCCTCGGCATCGACGAAACAAGACCCCGCTGGCTGGAGACCTAAAACCCCATGTGCGAAGTCACCGGCTAGT
>NZ_JBEXID010000236.1:0-1794 GCF_040608395.1 Streptomyces sp. NPDC005181 | reverse complement strand
TGTACGACGGCGACGCGCTGTCCACGGACGGTCCCCTCCCCACCATGCCCAACCCGAAGATCATCCCACCCCGTCAGCCAACGTGACAGCGCCCGTCGTAGTGGTCGAGCTGCCGACGTGACCGAGCACCGTGCACAGCACCCGCGCCCTTGATCGTCAACACGTGACGACTGTCTGGTCGGTTCGGCGTGAGTGGTGTCGGCTGGGTCCGGGGCGTCGCGCCTTTCGAGTCGCATGGTGCGGGTCGCGCCGTCATCCTGGAGTGGAGTCTTCTTGCCCAGTTGGAAGGAGCGACCATGAAAGCGGTGCGGGCTCACGATAGGGATGCTGCGGTGAAGGGTTTGGTCGTCGAGGAGGCGCCGTACCCGTACTCCGGTTCGGGTGACGTGGTCGTGCGGGTGCGGGCGGCCTCCTTCACGCCTGAAGAGCTGGCCTGGTCGTCCTCCTGGGTCGACCGGAGCGGCCGGGACCGGACGCCCGTCATCCCGGGGCACGAGCTCTCGGGCGAGGTCGCCGAGGTCGCGGTCGGTACCACCGGGCTTTTGGTCGGACAGCGGGTCATCGGGCTGATTGACTGGAACCGGGACGGCTCGCTCGCGGAGTACGTGGCGGTCGAGGCCCGGTATCTGGTCCCGCTCCCAGCCGGGATCGACCACGTGGAGGCGGCGGCGCTGCCGATGCCGGGAATCACCGCCTGGCAGGCTCTCTTCGTCCACGGGCGCCTGGAGGCGGGCCAGAGCGTGCTGGTGCACGGCGCAGGCGGCGGTGTGGGGATGGCCGCGACGCAGTTGGCCCGGGAGGCCGGGGCGCGCGTGATCGGGTCGGGGCGAGCGGGCAGCCGGGACCGGGTCTTGGAACTCGGCGCTGAGGAGTTCGTCGATCTCGAACAGCCTGGGTGGGAGGAGGCGGTGGGCCGTGTCAACCTCGTCTTCGACGTCCTGGGCGGTGAGGTACTGGAGCGCTCGGCGGCCCTGGTCACGCCCGGCGGCACGCTGGTGAGCATCCACCAACCTCCGCCCGTGTGGCCCGAGGACGGCCGGGCTCTGTTCTTCATCGTCGAACCCAACCGTGATCACCTCCTGGAAGTCCTTCGCAGGTGCCGGGAGGGACGGTTCCATCCGCTGGTCGGTGCCGTGCACCCTTTGGACCACGCACCGGAGGCGTTCCGGGCGAAGAAGGGCACGGTGGGCAAGACCGTCATCCGGGTCGCGTGAGCGTCGGCAGGCCGCTTGTTCGAGGCTTGCCCCCAGGCGAACGCACCGGTGCCTACCGCACCGCACTGAACGACCTGGTTATCGATGACGACGGCGACAGTCACGACTCCGCCGACGACTACGCCGTCGCCCTGCTCGACGAAACGGCCACCCTGCGGGCCAACTGCGCCACCTTACAGCGGCAGGTAGCTGTCCAGCGAGTCGCCGTCGTCGCACAGCCGCGCCTTCAGCCCGCGCAGGTACGCCTCAGCGACCAGCAGGCCGCGGGAGGTCTCCATCGCGACCGGAATCGGGTTCACTTCGGTGTCGCCGTACTCGGCGAGCAGGTCCACCAGGATGCCAGGCGCTGTCCGGTGTCGTCGTCCGCCCTCGGCTACGTGCCACCGGACGAGTACGAACAGGCGTACTGGGCGAGACTGGAGCAAGTCCCGCAGACCGCTTGATCACACGATCACGGACTCCACGAAACTCGGGGCAGCTCACTTCGGGGCGTTGTCACGTTGCTGGGTGGGTGACTGTCTGACGGCGCGTCGGGGCGTGGTGGGCCCTGGGTTCGGGCGTGTGGTCAGGCTGTGGTGGG
>NZ_JBEXID010000235.1:0-1807 GCF_040608395.1 Streptomyces sp. NPDC005181 | reverse complement strand
GCGCTGGTGGCTCTCATCGCCAAGGGGGTGGCGAAGCTGTGACTGCCGAGAACATTGTCGGTCTGATCGTGGCCGTCGCCCTGCTGGGATATCTCGTCCTCGCCCTTCTGTACCCGGAGAGGTTCTGAGCCCGATATGAGCCCCGTCCTCGCTGGTGTGCTCCAGCTGCTCGCGCTCGTGGTGGCGCTGGGTCTGGCGTACCGTCCGCTCGGCGACTACATGGCCGCCGTCTACTCCTCGAAGAAGCATCTGCGCGTCGAGAAGTGGATCTACAAGTCCATCGGCGCCAATCCCGACACGGAGATGCGCTGGCCCGCCTATCTTCGTGGTGTCCTCGCGTTCTCCGCGGTGAGCGTCCTCTTCCTCTACCTGCTGCAGCGGGTCCAGGGCAGTCTGCCCGGCTCGCTCGGCTTCGCCTCGATCGACCCGGACCAGGCGTTCAACACGGCGGTGTCCTTCGTCGCCAACACCAACTGGCAGTCGTACTACGGCGAGCAGGCCATGGGCCATGTCGTCCAGACCGGTGGCCTTGCGGTGCAGAACTTCGTCTCGGCCGCCGTCGGCATCGCCGTCGCGGTGGCGCTTGTCCGGGGCTTCGGCCGCTCCCGCACCGGTGAGCTCGGCAACTTCTGGTCGGACCTGGTGCGCGGCACCATCCGGATCCTGCTGCCGATCGCTGTGGTCGGCGCGATCCTCCTGGTCGCGTGCGGGGCGATCCAGAACTTCTCCGGTATCCACGGAGTCGGCCAGTTCATGGGCGGTTCGCAGCAGTGGAACGGTGGCGCGGTCGCCTCCCAGGAGGCGATCAAGGAGCTGGGCACCAACGGCGGCGGTTACTTCAACGCCAACTCGGCCCACCCGTTCGAGAACCCCAACGGGCTCTCCAATCTTCTCCAGATCTTCCTGATCCTGGTCATCCCGTTCGCGCTGACCCGCACCTTCGGCCGGATGGTCGGCTCCCTCAAGCAGGGTTACGCGATCCTGGCGACGATGGGTGTCATCTGGCTCGGTTTCACCGCGCTGATGATGTGGACCGAGTTTGCCCACCACGGTCCCGCGTTCGATATCGCGGGCGGGGCGATGGAGGGCAAGGAGACCCGTTTCGGGGTCGGCGGCTCGTCGATCTTCGCGGTGGCCACCACGCTCACCTCGACCGGTGCGGTGAACTCCTTCCACTCCTCGTTCACCGGTCTCGGCGGCGGCATCACCATGCTGGGTATGCAGCTCGGCGAGATCGCCCCCGGTGGTACGGGCTCCGGCCTCTACGGCATGCTGATCATGGCGATCATCGCGGTGTTCATCGCGGGTCTGATGGTCGGCCGTACCCCGGAGTATCTCGGCAAGAAGATCGGCGCCCGGGAGATCAAGTTCGCGGCGTGCTACATCCTGATCACCCCGGCGCTGGCGCTCTGCTTCACCGCCGCGGCGATGGCCCTGCCCACCCCGGTCCACTCGATGACCAACTCCGGTGCGCACGGCTTCTCCGAGATCCTGTACGCCTACACCTCCGGCGCCAACAACAACGGTTCGGCGTTCGCCGGCCTGAACGCGGACACCCAGTGGTTCAACACCACCATCGGGCTCGCGATGCTGCTGGGCCGGTTCCTGCCCATGGTGTTCGTCCTGGCGCTGGCCGGCTCGTTCGCCGAGCAGAAGCCGGTCCCGGCGACCGCGGGCACCCTGCGGACCGAGAAGCCGCTGTTCACCGGTCTGCTGGTCGGCACGATCCTGATCGTCACCGGTCTGACCTACTTCCCGGCGCTCGCGCTGGGACCGCTGGCCGAGGGGCTGGCGTCATGACCACTCG
>NZ_JBEXID010000234.1:0-1826 GCF_040608395.1 Streptomyces sp. NPDC005181 | reverse complement strand
CACACCCGCACCCCGCCACCCAGTCGGCAAGAAACAGCGCAAAACGGATATGCCTAGACGCGGCGGGGCCGAGCAGCAGCCTTAAAGATCAAGCTAAGGGGGGCAGCCTCGTCGACCCGGCCGACGCGCGCTCCATGCACAGGCGGTGCAACAGCTCCAAAGGGAACCGGGTCGGGCCGCAGCCGCTCAGGACGTCACAGGGATGGTGATGTCGTGCTGATCGTCGTCACCGGCCCACCCGGCGCCGGCAGGTCCAGCTACATCAAGGCGCACGCCAAGCCGCAGGATATTGTCATCGACCTGGACCTCATGGCCCTGGCCATGGCCGGCCCCGGTGCTGACGGTGAAGACGGCGCCGACGGCGTCGGCGCGCCAGGACCGACGGGCGCTCCGGGTACGGACGGACAGTCCGTCGTGGGCCCGAAGGGCGACACCGGCCCTGCAGGCACGCTGGGGGCGGACGGCAAGGACGGTGCAGGCGGTAAGGGCGCCGACGGGCAGACCTGCCCGGACGGTTACTCTCTCCAGGCCCCACCGGATGATCCGGATGCCCTGGTGTGCCGCCGTTGCGGTGCCGAGGCACCGTCCTCGGGCCAGTCCCGCAACCCCCACGGGCTGCTCGGCCTCGGGGCCCTCACAGCTACTGCGATGTACAGGAGACTCGATGGTCGATGCCCCGCCCCGTCAGATGCAGCGGAACGTGAAACCGCTGACGGACACTATTGCCGGGCCGCCGCCAGCACCGCAGTACGCCGGGCTGTTCATCGAGCCCGACATCCCGCCCCTCGACGACGAGCCTGAGTAACGGATGCCCCCGCTGCCCTCTGGGTGGCGGGGGCGTCTTCGTGTCTGAGACCAAACGGCTCCTCAGTGGTAACTAAGGGCAGGTCTCCTTGTACTTGACCGCAGTGAACTTGACAGGCTGCCCACGCAGGGCGTCGGGCACGTGCCGGGCACGGCTATGGTTCCGGGTAGGCGTGGCCTCTACAGCGTTTCGTCTCGGGCCAAGATCAGGCTGACCGAGCCCTCTTCGAGAGTGATACCGGCCTCAAGATGCTCGTGGTACCCGTCCCTGAGTTCGGGATCAGCGAGCCCCATGAGTCGCTCAGCCAGGCCCCGCAACCCTGCGGCATTGGCCGCAACGGTGATTTCGGTTGCTGAGCCGTACACCTTGATCCGGGGTTCATCCATGCGGCCACGCTACCGCGAGCGTTCACGTCCCACCTCAACCCACCACCCGGGGCCCTGCTCGGCGAGCACGTAACGACGTGGGCGGCCTTGGCCATCAGGCGTTGCCCTCTCTGTCAGCCTTGGGTGAGACATCCCGTTCTGCGGGGTTAGCCTGAGAGGGCACGACAGGAGAACCGTTTCTTATGCCCAGCACAGAACCCGTCGGGTCCGACCCGGCGCCGGGGCCGAAGCGCCGCACTTTCACCTCGGAGTACAAACTGCGGATCGTCGCCGAGTACGACGCCGCGCCCAGGAACGAGAAGGGTGCGGTCCTGCGCCGGGAACGGCTCTACCACTCGCATGTCAAGGAGTGGCGGGCCGGTCGGGATGCCGGGGCTCTGGAAAACCTGGTCGACCGCCGGACCAGCCCGGCCCGTTCGAAGAAGTCCGCCGCGGAGGTGGAGAACGAGAAGCTGCGGCAGCAGGTGGAGCGGCTGCAGAAGGACCTGGCCCGGAACAAGGCCGCGCTCGAGGTGATGGGAAAAGCTTCCGCGCTCTTGGAAATGATCTCCGAGAGCGCGGACTGAAGCCTGCCGCCGACCCTGTCGTGGACGAGGCGTTCACCGGCGTCGAGGCACAGCTGGGCATCACGGCCG
>NZ_JBEXID010000233.1:0-1926 GCF_040608395.1 Streptomyces sp. NPDC005181 | reverse complement strand
GCACATACGTTGCTGGGCAAGGTGAGGTGGGTGGAACGTCAAAAGGCGTGCCAAAGGAAATTCGGTCCCCCGGCGTTCACACCCTGGACATCGGCGACGACCTGCACGGATGCCGTCCGGTGGGATCGTATGCCGTGGGCTGGCGAGTGTGCTCGAAAGCGCGCACAGGTGCGCATGATCCCGGCCGGTCCGGCACCACATCCGAAATGGCTCGAGCAACGGCGAGGAATCGATGAACCCGAGCGACGCTGACCGTGCTGAACAGGCCGTCGCCGAACGCGACGCCGAGACCGCGGCCGAGTTCAAGCCGCTGCTCGACGCCCCGCAGACGGCCGCGGCGGGGGTGGCGATGTGGATCTTCGTCGTCGGCCCGCCGATCTGCCTGATCGCTGCGGCGCTGTTCGTGTGGGGATGGGGCCTGTCCATGCTGGACGTCGGCATGGCGGTGGTCGCCTACCTCGTGTCCGGCTTCGGACTCACGGTCGGTTATCACCGCCTCTTCACGCATCGCTCGTTCAAGGCACGGCGGGGCCTGCGGATCGCCCTGGCCGTCGCGGGTTCGTTGGGGGTCGAGGGTTCACCGGTCCAGTGGGTGGCGAACCACCGCCGCCATCACGCCTTCGCCGACCGAGAGGGCGACCCGCACTCGCCCTGGCGCTACGGGACCGACACCCGCGCGCTGCTCAAGGGGCTTCTCCACGCGCATATCGGGTGGATGCTGAAGCGCGAGCTGAGTAACCGTGCCAGGTTCGCGCCCGACATCGCCGCCGATCCCGACCTGCGGCTCGTCGGTCGGTTCTTCGGGTTGCTGACCGCCGTCTCGCTCCTGTTCCCGGCACTGGTCGGCGGGCTCGTCACCGGCACCTGGACCGGTGCGCTGACCGGCTTCTTCTGGGCCGGCGTGATCCGGATGGCGCTGCTGCACCACGTCACGTGGTCGGTGAACTCGGTCTGCCACGTCGCGGGCAAACGCCCGTTCATCAGTCGGGACAAGGCCACCAACTTCTGGCCGCTCGCACTGCTGTCCTTCGGCGAGAGCTGGCACAACTCACATCACGCCGACCCCACGGGCGCGCGCCACGGCGTCCTGCCGGGCCAGCTCGACCCGTCGGCACGCCTCATCTGGGTATTCGAGAAGCTGCGCTGGGTCCACGACGTGCGCTGGCCGAGCGCGGACCGTCTCAGCGCCCGACTGCTCCCCGAAGCTGCCGGCCCGCACCAGCCCGCCGTCTGACACCAAACTCACGAGGCGGCGAGAGCTGCACTCCACGACCCGTACGGGCACGCCGGCGGCCGGAAGACCGGCCGCCGGCGGGATGGAGGCGGGGAATCAGATGAACGCGCGCTTGTCGGCGTCCAGACGGTGCGAGATCCGTATGACGATGAACTCGTTGTTGTCCGCCTGCCCGCGGTGCGGCCGGACGAGAACGGGAAGTTTCGCTTGGGCTGGACTGGCCAGTCCCACCCGAAGAGAGGGCCCGTTGTCGGGCGTGTGCGTCGGTTCAACCGTGCCGGTATGGCCTTGGGTTGGCAGCCTGGTCGGTGAACTGGTGGCACCTGCTCCACGGGATGCCTCGGACTTACTGAGCTTTGTCAGCAGGCCCACCGATCGGGTGATGGTGCGCTGGTCAGAGACCAGCACAGAACGGACAAGGCTCCTCGACGGTTGAGCGAGCTGTCTGACGTCTCAACTCTCGGGCCGAGGAGCCTCGTTGGTTACGCATCCTGCCGCACTGGACCTGCCCCACGCGCTCGTTGAGTGGGTGACGATGCTGATCGTCACCCGGGAGGGTGACCGCCGCTGCAAGCTCCGGCCCTCGCAGCGAGCTCTCGTCGCGCTGGTGTACCTGCGCAAAGCACGACACCCTTGCACAGATCGCGGCCGCATTCCGGATCAGTGTGGGCACCGCCCACGCCTACGTTCGA
>NZ_JBEXID010000232.1:0-1929 GCF_040608395.1 Streptomyces sp. NPDC005181 | reverse complement strand
CCGAACTCGTCCTCGTCCGCGGCACCGCCTGCTGATCACCCACCAGCCGAACCGCCAGGCCAGCACGCCCAGACATCAATTTCCCCCAAGGCCGTAACCTCTCCCCACCTGGACACGCCCCCTCATACACGCAGCCGGCATCCACGGACAACTCAACGACCGCGCCCCCGACAACCCGCTCCTCCCCCTCATCACCATCCGACACGGACAGCAACTCCACCTCTCCGCGGCAGGAATCCGCTACGCACTGGACCCCACGCGGTAAGCACACCACGTGATCATTCCGGGGCCGTCGCCATGCCCGGAGGGCAGATCGCGACCGTCACGCTTCACCCATGATCAGCCACCCGACAGGCTCTCAGCCCAGGTGGAAGTCTTGCGGGCCGCCACGACTCTCCTGACTTGCAAATTTAAATTTAGGGTTTAACGTGGATAACACGACCGAATCGGACCGGCAGCCGTACATCCGCGCACCGGCCCTTGTACGGCGAAATTCGAACAATCCTTGGAGATTCACTATGTCTGAAGTACTTCCGCCGCACTCTCGACGGGCTTTTCTTTCCACCTCGGCCGCTGCGACGGCCGCAGCGGTGGCGGGATCCTTCAGCCTGTTCCCCGCCCAGTCGGCTGCAGCGGCCGAAAGGGGAGCAGGCCTCCATCCGGCAGCGGGCGGGAGTATCCGTCCCTTCCGTGTCCATTTCCCGGAGAGGGAACTGGTCGATCTCCGCCGGCGCATCGTGTCCACGCGCTGGCCCGAGCACGAGACCGTCGCGGATCACTCGCAGGGCGTGCCGCTTGAGACGATGCAGGAGCTCGCGCGCTACTGGGCCTCGGAGTACGACTGGCGCAAGGTCGAGACGAGGCTGAACTCCCTGCCGCAGTTCATCACCGAGATCGACGGGCTGGACATCCACTTCATCCACGTCCGCTCGAAGCACAAGAACGCTCTGCCGCTCATCGTCACCCATGGATGGCCCGGTTCGATCATCGAGCAGCTGAAGATCATCGAACCGCTCACCAACCCCACCGCACACGGCGGCAAGGCATCGGATGCCTTCCATGTGGTGATTCCGTCGCTGCCCGGCTACGGGTTCTCGGGCAAGCCGACCACGACCGGCTGGGGCCCCGACCGCATCGCCGGTGCCTGGATAGAGCTGATGAAGCGCCTGGGATACACGAAGTATGCGGCGCAGGGCGGCGACTGGGGTGCGCTCATCGTGGATCGCATGGGTGTGCAGGAACCCGCGGGGCTGCTCGGCATCCACACCAACTTGCCTGGTGTGGTTCCGCCCGCCATCGCCAAGGCGCTCGCGACGGGCAGCCCGGTGCCCCCCGGCCTCTCAGACGAAGAAAAGCACGCGTACGAGCAGCTGCAATTCACCTACAAGCACCTCGCCTACGCCCGCATCATGGGGTCGCGCCCGGAGACGCTGACCGGACTGACGGACTCGCCCGTCGGCCTGGCGGCCTTCATGCTCGACCACGATGGGCGCAGCCTGGAACTGATCTCCCGGGTCTTCGCCGGACACCGCGAAGGCCTGACACGGGACGACGTCCTCGACAACATCACGCTCTACTGGCTGACGAACACGGCGGTTTCTTCCGCTCGTCTGTACTGGGAGAACAAATACTCCCTCATCCCCAATGGCGTCTCCATCCCGGTTGCCGTGAGCGCCTTCCCCGACGAAAACTTCCAAGCCCCGATGAGCTGGGCACAGAAGGCCTACCCCAACCTCATCCACTACAACAAGCTCGAAAAGGGCGGGCACTTCGCGGCCTGGGAACAGCCGAAACTCTTTACAGAAGAGCTTCGCGCAGGTTTCCGGCCCCTTCGCTAGTAGGGCTTTGTTAGGTACCCCAAGTGCTCCTCGTCGGATAGATTGTGATCTTCTTTCAGGTGTGACTCCTGAGGAGATGGAAGAGGTCCGT
>NZ_JBEXID010000231.1:0-1976 GCF_040608395.1 Streptomyces sp. NPDC005181 | reverse complement strand
CCTGAGTTCCACAGTTGGCGGTGCCGACTAGGGCACGAATATGTAGGTTGACCTGCGGATATGCCTGTGGGCACGCCGAAGTGGCGTGTCACTAGGCGTGGGGATAGTGCCTGGTCAGCGGCCTGGGGCCAGGTCGATGATCTTCTTGGGTGGGGTGACGTCCAGGGCGGTGAAGATGTCGCGTTGGGGCTTGGACGGCTCGGTGGACTGGCGGAAGGCGCCGGCGGGGCCGGTGTAGCTGACGGCGTGCAGCCGGTCGAGTTCCTTGCGCAGGCGGTTCCAGGTCTGGCCGGTGCCGGTCTCGGCGACGCGGATCAGCAGCAGGGCGAGCCAGCACAGCACGATGTGGGCGCGTATGCGGTCCTCGCGGCGGTGGTAGACCGGACGCAGGTCGATGATCTGCTTCATGTCCCTCCAGCCCCGTTCCACCTCAAGAAGCTGCTTGTATCCCAGGGCGATGTCCTCGGCGCTCAGCTTCGGGTCACTGCAGCGCAGGAGGTACTTCCCGTCGAGACGCTCCTCGGCGGTGACCTTCTTCTGGTCCACGCGCAGGAGGCCGCCGGGTGTCTGGCGCAGGAAGCGCTTCAGGCCGGGCTTGGCCGACAACTGCCCGGCGATGTGGTCGCGTTCGGCGCGCGGCAGTTTGTCGGTGTCCTTGATGGTGTCGTTCAGGCGGTCGATGAGCTGGTCGCGGATCGCCTCGTCGCGCTTGGCCTGCTCGGGGTTGAAGCAGATCACGAAGCGGTCGTCGGAGTCTATGTTGACTTCCTTGACCTGCATGTTGTCGCGGATCGTCGCGTACCGGCCGGGCCGGGAGAGGGCTTGCTGGACTTCGGGGCTGTCGGTGCGGAGCTTCTCGCCGATGATGTATCCGCCGCCGCCCTGCATGAGGTTGCGGCGGTTCAGCGTCGAGGAGAAGCCGCGGTCGGCGACCCACACGATCCGCGACAGGGTCCATTCGCGTAGTTCCTTGCGGACCTGGCGGATCAGGGCCTGGTCACCGGTGCTGCCCGGCCAGGACCAGACGCGGACCGGGATGCCCTCGCGGGTGACGGCCATGCCGACGACGACCTGCGGCAGGTCGTCGCGGGAGTCCTTGGACTTGCCGTGGGTGCGAAACCCTGTCTCTTTGACGGCGGTTGTCGGGTCGTCGTCGGGGTCCAGGCGTCGGCCGTCGCTGTCGCGCGGGACGGGCTCGTCGGCTTCCTCGGTCTCGAAGTACGTGGAGGTGGTGTCGAAGAACAGCAGGTCCACTTCCAGGTTGAGAAGGTCGGTGACCTGGAAGTACGCCTCCTTGGCCAGGGCCGGCTCAATGGTGAGCAGGTAGTCCATGGCGCGGTAGCAGGCCTCGTCGTTGATCTGGTCCAGGCCCTCGATATGGACGTCGTCGGCGATCCACTCGGTGGCGGCGAGTTTGCTGGAGGCGGCCAGGGCGCGGTTCGCGACCAGCGCGAACAGCACGCGCTCCACCCGCGGGTCCAGGCGGCGTCCCTCCAACTGCCGCCGGACGACTTGGTCCAGACCCAGGCGATGCCATAGGCCGTCCAGCGCGTGGGTGCCGCCCAGCGGACGGGAGTCGGTCAGGGTCAGGTCGCCGGGCGTGGTGGCGGCCAGGGCCTCGGCCGGGTCGAGCAACCGGGACAGGGCGGCGACCAGGCGCTTGACGGCCTCGCGGTCCAGTTCGTCCTCGCGGCCGAAGGAGTACAGCACCTTGGTACGCGAACGCCCCGCTTCCGGGTCCCACTCGTTGTGGGCCAGTTGCAGGTACCGCACCGTCTGCCCGCTCTTATTACGGCGGGACGAAGCCTTCACATACACGCCACTAGACGATACGCCTGATTTCGCAGGTCAAGGACCAGTCGACATCAGAATCGTGCCCCTAGGCATTTTCAGCCCGTGCCGCTAGCCGCAACGCGCTGACCAGCATCGATCCCCGACCTGACCCACCGAAACCCCGCCGAACTGTGGAAGCCGGG
>NZ_JBEXID010000230.1:0-1979 GCF_040608395.1 Streptomyces sp. NPDC005181 | reverse complement strand
CGCCACCCCCACCTCAGGGGGAGACACCGGGCACACCCATACCACCGGCACCCCCCCCCCCCCCCCCCCCCCCCCCCCCCCCCCCCCCCCCCCGGGGGGGGGGGGGGCCCCCCCCCCCCCCCCCCACCACACCATCCGCACAACCGAAGTAAGAGAGAAACCATGAGCATGACTGACCGCGAACCGCAGGCCCTCGATGTCCTCGACGACGCCGGACGAAAGGTGCTGTTCACCGAGGCCCGCACCGCGAACACCTTCGCCGAGGTGGCCGTTGCCGACGACGAACTCGCCATGATCTGGGAACTCGCCCGCTGGTCGCCGAGCGCCGCCAACGGTCAGCCTCTGCGTGTGCTCTTCGTGCGCACCCGCGAGGGCAAGGAGCGACTGGTCCGGCATCTCGACGAGGGCAACAGGGCCAAGACGCTCAGTGCGCCGGCCGTGGCGATCCTGGCGTATGACGTCGACTTCCACGAGCAGATGCCGACAGTCTTCCCGGCCCGTGGCGACATGCTGCGAGCGGCGTTCGCCGACCAGGTTGGCGCGCGCGAGGGCATCGCAGCATACAACTCGGCCCTGCAGACCGGGGTCTTCCTACTCGCGGTGCGCGCAGCGGGGCTCGCGGCCGGTCCCATGGCGGGCTTCAACAAGGCCGGCGTGGACGAGGAGTTCTTCGCCGGTACCAGCTGGCGTTCCCAGCTGGTGGTCAACATCGGTCACCCCGGTGCCGACCCGTGGTTCCCGCGGCTGCCCCGCGTGCCCGTCGAGGATGCCGTCGCCTATGCCTGACCGCACTGCCGCCGCCTGGTCACGCGGGATCCGAAGTCTGATCACCCGAGAGCGGTCGGCGTGTAGGTGAGAGGTGCCATGCCGTGGGCGCCGGTGCTCTCCTGAGTGCCGGCGCCCACCTCTTTCACCCCTGCCGAGGTGGCGGAACCGACGAAATGTTGCGGGTGCCAAGCCGCTCACGGCGTTCGGCCAGCAGCTTCGTGATGGTCTCGGCGGTGGCCGTGCCGCCATCGAGCTGCGCCGGTATAGGTGATGCCGGTCAACGCCTGAAGTCTCTCGATGCCTGGAACCTGTCCTTCGCGGACCTGTTCCTACCAGGGGGCTTGACGCGTATCTGATGCCCGGTCAAGTCCGACTGACGTACCAAGTCAGGAAGGTCTGGGATCTGTCGAACGGGCGGCATGGGCCAATATTCAGAGTCTTGCCTGCACGATCTGGGAGAGTCATAACAAGTAGGTTCACCGAGTTGGCCGTTGACCGGCACGATCCGGAGAGGCACGCGACCTTCTGGTATGAGGTCCTGGACTTCAAGGTGATCGATCGGAGCGAGGGCAAGGTTGAGATCGGCCCCAGCGGCCGCCTCCCTACCGTCAACGGGTATCACTGGCGACGTGCACGGTCTGAGCCCACCGTGCCGACGGCGCCCGACTTGCCGGTTGTCGCGGCCCCGGTCGTGGTCGGACCGGTTCGAAGTCGCGGTCGTTCCGGTCCCAGTCGTAGCGGTAGGACCTGCCGTGCTTCCAGCCGCAGCCCTCGTCATCCCAGCAGTAGAAGTGGGCACGACGGTCGTACCGGACCGAGTCGGTGTGGCAGTCGCTGTTAGATGCGGTATCCGTCCCGGCGGTAGTACACCTCGAAGTTGTGCCGGTAGGCGACAGGGTCCCCGCGATGGTCGTCGGCCTTGACAGTGACGGTCGGGCACTGCACGGGCGCAGACTCAGAAACCGCGGCCGAGGCGGTGCTCCCGGCCCCGAGCACGGCTCCACCCGCGACCGCGGCGGAGGCGGCAGCGAGAGAAATGCGCTTCGTGAGCTTCCTCATGGATATCCCTTCGTGATGGCGTCGTCCGCAAACCCGACGATTGCTTATGCAGGTGAGCCCTGAGTTCCACAGTTGGCGGTGCCGACTAGGGCACGAATATGTAGGTTGACCTGCGGATATGCCTGTGGGCACGCCGAAGTGGCGTGTCACTA
>NZ_JBEXID010000229.1:0-2155 GCF_040608395.1 Streptomyces sp. NPDC005181 | reverse complement strand
CGGCCATCGAGTAGCCGATGATCTCGCGGGTGGCGAGGTCGAGCCACGCGGCGAGGTAGAGCCAGCCCTCGGCGGTAGGGATGTAGGTGATATCTGTGTGCCACGAACACAGGAAAGAGGCGTGGAAATGCAGAGATAGGTGCCTCTCAGAATGTGGTGCTGCGTGAAAGATGAAGGTAGGCCCTTCGGAGCCGCCCTGCGGGGGGAGGCTTCAAACCACCACATGCTGCGTTGGCTGAAGACCGTCGTGGTGAGCGATGTGGAAAAGGCGTCCGTGAGGCGTCAGGTGGGGATCAGGAAGGCGAGCGCAAGCGAATCGCTGACGACGTGTCGAAAACATATTCAGATGGCATCGAAACTGGGGGGTGTAGATATGGCTCCAGGACAAGTCTGGCGGACACCCGTCTACTGGCCAGATGGTGCCCGGCATGGAGGCGACGCGAGCCTGGTCTGCTGCTTTCGCGTGGAACGTGGGAAGGCGAGCACTGTGGTTCTGCCCGTATGGGCTGAATCAGGGAGCGTCCCGAAACGGCGGAAACCGTGAGGGACTGAGTACCGATGCGGGGCTCGCTGGCGGACCGGCCCGTAGTAGTGCCGAAGCCTCTGTAATGGGGGTGGAGCGAAGGGGCCGGGTCATCCGTGGCGGTATTCGTTCGATCAACCAGGAGTTCCCTGGGAGGAGTCGCGTGGATGCGCTGAAAGTGTCAGAGAAGTCGTTCGTAATCTCGAAGTGGGAAGTATGGGAGGCGTGGGAGAAGGTCAGGGCGAACAAGGGCGCACCGGGAGTGGACGGCTGCACAATCGAGGAGTTCGAGAAGAACCTGAGGGGGAATCTCTACAGGGTCTGGAATCGGATGTCTTCGGGCAGTTACTTTCCGCCCCCGGTGCGATCGGTGGAGATTCCGAAATCGCATGGTGGTGGGGTCAGGATTCTCGGTGTTCCCACGGTCGCGGACAGGATTGCGCAAACCGTTGTCGCCGCCCGGCTGGAGCGGGAGGTGGAACCAGTCTTCCACTCCGATTCCTTCGGGTATCGGCCTGGACGGTCCGCGCTGGACGCGGTGGAGAAATGCCGAGAGCGGGCGTGGAAGAGGGACTGGGTTGTCGATCTGGACATCCAGAAGTTCTTCGACAGCGTCCCCTGGAACCTCATCGTCAAGGCGGTGGAGGCTCACACCGACGCCGTCTGGGTGAAGTTGTATGTGGAGCGGTGGCTCCGAGCGCCGCTCCAACTGCCCGACGGCACCTTGCGGGAGCGAGACCGGGGAACCCCACAGGGATCAGCGGTATCGCCCGTGCTGGCAAACCTGTTCCTGCACTACGCGTTCGATGTGTGGATGGCCCGGGAGTTCCCCGCTGTCCCGTTCGAGCGGTATGTGGATGACGCGGTCGTGCACTGCGTCAGCGAGCGCCAGGCCAGGCAACTGGTGGAGGTGATCGGGAACCGGATGGAGGAGGTCGGGCTGCGTCTGCACCCGGCCAAGACCCGGATCGTCTACTGCAAGGACGCGAACCGGCGGGGCGCGTACGCGCAGACGTCGTTCACGTTCTTGGGGTTCACGTTCCGAGCCCGCGCGGCCCGCAGCAGGCACGGGGTGACCTTTCCGTGCTTCCTGCCTGGGGTCAGTAAGGACGCCTTGAAGAGAATGAGTGCCGAGGTGCGCAGTTGGCGCATTCATCGGCGCACTCGCCACACCTTCGCCCAGCTCGCGCGGTTCATCAACCCGATCGTGCGGGGCTGGATTCAGTACTACGGGGCGTTTTACCGCTCCGCGCTGGAGCCCCTCCTGCGGCGCATCAACGCCTATCTGGTGCGCTGGATCCGCCGAAAGTACAAGCGGCTCGCGGGCTTCAAGAAGGCCAAGGAGTGCTTCCAGGGGATTACGCAGCGATACCCAGGGATGTTCTTCCACTGGCGAATTGCCCGCCACTTCTGGTGCACAGGGTGACAAGAGCCGTGTAACGGGAGGTCCGCATCAGCACCGCCGTCGCGGACTTCGAGCACTCCGCTGCCAGCCAGACGGTCTGCTGGTCGAAGGCCAGGGTGTGACCGGCACCGAGCCGGGCCCAGGGCACCCAGGTCACCGTCGGACCGTGATTCCGGCAGGCCACCCGGGGCGCGTCGGCCTCCAGGAACACCTTCATCGCCCCGTGG
>NZ_JBEXID010000228.1:0-2177 GCF_040608395.1 Streptomyces sp. NPDC005181 | reverse complement strand
ACCACGTGATCATTCCGGGGCCGTCGCCATGCCCGGAGGGCAGATCACGACCGTCACGCTTCACGCATGATCAGCCACCCGACAGGCTCTTAGGACGGACATGGCGTTCTTCGACAACCCCGTAATACCCGGCTTCAGCCCGGACCCGAGCGTCTGCCGGGCCGGCGACGACTACTACGTGGCAACGTCCAGCTTCGAGTACGTACCCGGGGTACCGCTGTGGCACAGCCGTGACCTCGTGCACTGGCGGCTGATCGGGCACGCGCTGGACCGGCCCTCGCAGCTGGAGCTGCCCGACACGGCCCCGTCCTCGACAGGGGTGTACGCCCCCACGCTGCGGTATCACGACGGCCGGTTCTGGCTGATCACGACCGTGGTCGCCGGGGCAGGCAACGTCCTGGTGACCGCGGAAGATCCCTCGGGACCGTGGTCGGACCCGGTGCCGGTCGACGTACCGGGCATCGACCCCGACCTGGCCTGGGACGAGGAAGGAAACTGCTGGTGCGTGTTCTCGTCGGACGGGATCCACGGGGTGCGCATCGAGCCGAAGACGGGCGAACTGCTGAGCGAGCCGGTGGCGATGTGGTCGGGAAGCGGGCTGCAGTATCCCGAGGGCCCGCACCTGTACCGCGTCGGCGACTGGTGGTACCTGCTGCTGTCGGAAGGCGGCACGGAACGCGGGCACGCCCTGTCGGTGGCCCGGGCCCGCACACTGCCGGGACCGTTCGAACCGCACCCGGCCAATCCCGTGCTGTCCCACCGCAGTACCAACCACCCGGTGCAGAACACCGGCCACGGCGATCTGGTGCAGGCACACGACGGCACATGGTGGATGGTGCTGCTGGGCACCAGGCCCCGCGGTGACACACCGATGTACCACGGTCTGGGCAGGGAGACGTTCCTGGTACCGGTGCGGTGGGAGGACGAGTGGCCGCTGCCCGGACCGCTGGAGCTGCGCGCGCCAGCTCCGGCGCTGCCGCCGCATCCCTGGCCGCAGGAACCGGACCGGGACGACTTCGACTCCACCGCGCTCGCGCCCTGCTGGGTGTCGCTCAGGCGGCACGACCCGGCCGCCGTCCGCCTCGACGAGCGGCCGGGACATCTGGTGCTGCACGCCCGCGCGGACAGCCTCGACACGCCCGGCGCGCTCTTCGTGGGACGGCGCCAGCACGATGCCGACTGCAGCGCGCGCACGCTGGTCGATGTCGCCGGAGGCGGTCGGGGCGGGCTCGCGGTACGGCTGGACGAGGCACACCACTACCAGGTGGAGACGGGCGACGGCACGGTCCGCGCGGTCGCCAGGATCGGCCCGCTGTGCCACACCATCGCCGAACAGACCGTGCCGTCCGGCCCCGTGACCCTGCGGATCGACGTCACCACCAGCGATGTCCTGCCACCCACCGTCACGTTCCGCGGCACGGATCCGGAGGCCGCCGTCCCAGCCGGCCTCCGCGTCGGCGGCCCCGACACCCTCCGTCTGGGGTACGAGACGGCCGACGGCGACTTCGAGATCCTCGCCGAACTCGACGGTCGCTACCTCACCACCGAGGTCGCCGGGGGCTTCACCGGCCGCGTCATCGGCACGTACGCCACACACGGCAGTGCGGCCTTCGACTGGTTCGAATTGCGGCCAGCCTGACGGGCGCTTCCCCGCGGCCCGACCCCCGCCATGGCGGATCGGGTCGCGGTGCGGACGCCCGGACGATGCCGGGGCGGGTGCGGGGCCCGGCTACGCGGACACCACCGGCGTCCTGACCCGCACCCGAGCCATCGCCACGCCCACCGCACCCGCGTCACCGAGGACTCCGCCCACGTCGCCTTCGTCCTCGAAACCGGGTCTGGCGTCACCAGGCGCTCGCGCCGCCGTCGACCGCGTAGTTGGCGCCTGTCCCCAGCACGCCGGCTGCAACGAGCGTCTCCGCGCGGCACTTCCCCTGGTCAAGCGCATAATCCGGGTGGCAGCGACTTCTTGCTGGTCAAATACTGCCGCGCCTGACGGCGCCGCCGCCAGGCGTCAGTTGATCAGCCGACTCAACATCACACGACCCACGGGCGCGTGACCGCACAGAAGGACGTGCACCGCCTAGTGTTCTGCGCCGGGAATTCGATCAAGATATGAAGCGAGGCGTTGAAGGATCTCGTCGGCGTCCTTCGTCCAGACGAAGGGCTTCGGGTTG
>NZ_JBEXID010000227.1:0-2180 GCF_040608395.1 Streptomyces sp. NPDC005181 | reverse complement strand
AAACGCTACGTCGCCCGCGAGATCTACCGACACATCCTGCCGAGGACCGCCATCCCGGTTCCGTCCTCACCACTTGACGAAACATAGGGGCATCTTCGCCATGGGACTGTCCATGCACTCCAACTCGCATCTGGGGATCAGTCTGGCCGCGATGACTCATCTGGCGGCCGCCACGCCGAACCTCACCTACGCCTGTGACACCCACTGGCCGTGGAAGACCGAGGAAGTCGTGGAACCGGGTGCGCTGACGTTCACCGACGGGTCCGTGCGGGTTCCGCAGGGACCGGGGCTCGGTGTCGAACTCGACCGCGACGCCCTCGCCCGCCTGCACGAGCAGTACCTCAGCTGCGGTCTGCGCAACCGGGACGACACCGGTTACATGCAGCGGATCGACCCCCACTACGAGAAGAAGACTCCGCGCTGGTGAGCGACGGCGGCCCATGGCCGCCGCAGTACCTCCGCATATCACAGCATGTCAAGGAGCATTCATGGCTTGGCTCGACTGGGCCGCCCTCGGCGGCTATTTCCTGGTGATGCTGCTCATCGGCCTCTGGTCGCACCGGCGCGTCGGTGATGTGAGCGACTACTTCACCGGTGGCGGCCGGATGCCCTGGTGGCTGTCCGGCATCTCCCATCACATGTCCGGATACAGCGCCGCCGTGTTCGTCGCCTACGCGGCCATCGCGTACAGCTACGGCATCACCGTCTACGTCTGGGCATTCCTGCCGCTCGCGCTGGGCACCGGTGTGGGTGCCTGGTTGTTCGCGCCGCGCTGGAACCGGCTGAGGCAGCGTTACGCGGTCGCCTCTCCGCTCGAATATCTCGCCAAGCGCTACAACGTGCCCACCCAGCAGGCGCTCGCCTGGAGCGGCGCCCTGCTCAAGGTGTTCGACGTGGCCGCCAAATGGGCGTCCGTCGCCGTGCTGCTCAATGTGTTCACCGGCATGTCGATGACGGCGGGCATTCTGATCACCGGCGTCGTCACCCTCCTCTACTGCACCGTGGGCGGCCTCTGGGCCGATGCGCTCACCGACTTCGGGCAGTTCGTCATCCAGGGCGTCGCGGCGCTCGCCATGGTCTGGGTGGTGCTGGACCGTCTGGGCGACGGCATATCCGGTCTGGGCACGATCTGGCACAAGCTGCCGGAGGGACACGGTCACCCGCTGGTCGGCTCCTACACCGCCACCTTCCTCGGTGCGTACGTCGTCGTGAAGCTCTTCGAGTACAACGGCGGCATGTGGAACCTGGCCCAGCGCTACATGGCCACGGACACCCCGCAGGCCGCCCGCCGTTCGGCCGGGCTGTCCGCGGTGCTGTACGTGATCTGGCCGGCGGTACTGCTCTTCCCGCCCGTCGCCGCGGCCGTGCTCATGCCGGACATCGCCGACCCGCAGAAGGTCTACGCGCTGATGGCGGAGTCGTACCTGCCGGCCGGACTGGTGGGTCTGACGCTCGCCGGGATGTTCTCGCACACCATGGCCATGGCCTCGTCGGACGCCAACGCGGTCTCCGCGGTCGTCACCCGCGACATCATCCCGGCGGTCGTGCGCCGCGCCAAGGAACTGCCGCCGGCGACCGGACTGCTCATCGCCCGTGTGTGCACGGTCGTGTTCATCACCGTCAGCATGCTCGTCGCCATCGAGGCCGATCACTTCGGCGGGGTGCTCGGCATCATCGTCGGCCTGGTCGCGGCCGTGATGGGGCCGATCTCCATCCCGATGCTGCTGGGGCTGCTGCCACTCTTCCGCAAGTGCGGGCCGCGCGCCGCCCTGTCCTCCTGGGCGCTGGGGCTGCTGGGCTACGTCCTGGTGAAGTTCGTGCTGGAGAGCACGGACCAGACCGTCATCATCGTGACTCCGCTGGTGACGTCGCTGGTGGTGTACGTGATGGTCGGCCTGCTCAGCCCGGAGCCCGACGCGACGGCCGACGCGATCGTGGCCGCGGTGTCGCCCGCCCCCGATGGTGACAGCGAGCCGGTGGTTGCCGCGGTGCCGCAGCCCGCCGTGCGCGGCGCCTCCGACTGACGCGGCTCCGGACCCCGTACCCCTATCCGACAACTCGTCAAGGTGCACACCCATCCAATTTGTGGCTCTCCTGCCGTATGAGTGGGTCACTCTGTGGCGGGTTGGCGGCCGGGGAGGGTGGGACGTTCTCCGGCGAGGGTGAGCATGACGAGGGCG
>NZ_JBEXID010000226.1:0-2259 GCF_040608395.1 Streptomyces sp. NPDC005181 | reverse complement strand
TCCACGGCGATCACTTCCCGTCCGGCGCTTTCAGCCTTGGCGTGCAGGATCGTCAGGAACACCCCCCATCCGGCATCCGAGATCGAACGGTTCAGCCCGGCCTTGGCTGCGGCCCCGTTGGACAGGAACGCGCCCGGCCTGTCGGGATCGGGTCTCGGCGCGGGAGCGGCTCTCATGTTGCGGATCTTGAGGTCTTCATGCGCGATGAAGTCGTGCGCGCGTACGAGGTCAAGGGCGCTCTTGTGCGCGTGGTCCAGGCGCCGGCGGCGGACCCTTCGGTGCAGGGCGGCGACCTTCTGCACGGCCTTGCGGCGGCGCTTCGACCCGCGCTTGCACCGGCTGAGCGCCTGCTGTGCGGCCACGGGCATGACGACTTCCGCGCTCTGTGGGCCGAGGTCGAGAAGCGCGACGCCCACCACCTCACGGCTCATACTTCGGCACTCCAGTACTGGTGCCGCAAGTGGCGCGGCTCGCACGAGCTGGCCGAGCGATTCGCACGCGAGGCCGCGCAGAAGGGGAGCCCCGGCCATCTCCTCTCCCTCCTCCCGCTCTACGCCGCGTTCGAGCAGGAGTCGGCGGAGCAGGACGTGGATCCGGACGTGTTCTACAAGAGCCCCGAGCTGATCGCCGAGGTCGACGCCTGCCTGATCGACGTGGCGGCCGCCGCGGCGGCCGACCCCGAGGACCGGCGGATCGTCCGGGTCCGTCATCTGCTCGCCTGGCTGCTGTACTGGCAGGACCGGTACGAGGCGGCGCTGGAGCAGTACCGCGCGATCGACGGCTACATCGACAGCGCCCCGTGGACGTACTCCGGGGACCCGAAGGCGCGCTACATCCAGTCCCGTGACTTCTGCGCCGCGCAGGTCCTGGCTGCGGGCGGGAACTGACCGGTACGACGCGGTGGGGACGCCGGAATCCCCGGCGCCCCCACCGCGTCGCGATGGGCTGTTTCTGGGGCGCCGAGCGCAAGTTCTGGGAGACGGACGGCGTCTGGACGACGCTCGCCGGCTACCAGGGCGGCCACACGGAGAACCCCGCGTACGAAGAGGTCTGCTCGGGCCCGACCGGGCGCACGGAAGCGGTCCGCGTCGTTCGAACCGAAGATCGTCACGTACTCCGAGCTGCTGAAGGTCTTCTGGGAGTCCCACGACCCGACGCAGGGCTTCCGCCAGGGCAACGACGTCGGTACGCAGTACCGACGTCCCGGACGGCCCGAGCGCACGCCGCCGATCGGGCCCTGGACCGGTCACGGACGACCCCAACTGTGTCCCGCCGCCGGCACCCTCTTCGTCCACGGCGGGGCACAAGCACGGCCCAGCCTCAGAACTTCCGCCCAGTCAGCCTGCGCCCGACGCCGGGCCGCCTCTCGCGGTCAGCCCTCCGCGCGGGCGGGCAGCCGCCATCCCGGGCGCGGGAAATGGCAGGTGTAACCCTCCGGGTAACGCTCCAGGTAGTCCTGGTGGTCGGGCTCGGCCTCCCAGAAGGGGCCGACCGGCTCGACCTCGGTGACGACCTTGCCCGGCCACAGTCCGGAGGCGTCCACATCCGCGATCGTGTCCTCGGCGATCCGCTTCTGCTCGTCATCCACGTAGTAGATCGCCGAGCGGTAGCTGAGGCCGATGTCGTTGCCCTGACGGTTCTTGGTGCTCGGGTCGTGGATCTGGAAGAACAATTCCAGGATCGCGCGGAAGTCGGTCCTCTCAGGGTCGAAAAGGATCTCAATGGCCTCCGCGTGCGTGCCATGGTTACGGTACGTCGCATTCGGCACGTCACCGCCGGTATATCCGACCCGAGTCGCCGTCACGCCCGGGAGCCGGCGGATCAGGTCCTGCATCCCCCAGAAGCATCCGCCCGCCAGCACGGCCCTCTGCGTCTGCGCCGCCATTACAGTCCTCCAATATGTGTCAGCTCAGTCACTCGGGCTGCTCGGTTCACACACCACCGGCATCCCATACCCACTTGCTCCAACGCGCGAGGGTTCCAAGCGATTCCGTGCCCGTCCAACCGGCCCTGCGGTCGTCGGCCGCCGCGAGGAGCGCACCGCCGTGGTGCCCCTTCGGCACCGCGGTGAGCTGCTTCGTCCAGGGCATGGAGTGCCAGGGCGAGCATCGGCGCGAACAGGGTGCCCAGCACGCCGACGACTGCGGTGATCATGGCGGTGATGGCAGCGGTCATGAGGTGAGATCAGTGCGATGAACGAACTGGGCGCGGGGCGGCGGGGGTGGGGGGCGGGGGCGCGACCCCCCCCCCCCCCCCCGC
>NZ_JBEXID010000225.1:0-2276 GCF_040608395.1 Streptomyces sp. NPDC005181 | reverse complement strand
GGGTTCTGTGCTGGGCATAAGAAACGGTTCTCCTGTCGTGCCCTCTCAGGCTAACCCGCAGAACGGGATGTCTCACCCAAGGCTGACAGAGAGGGCGCGGGCGGCGGCGTGGGGAAGCCCACTCCCGGACTGCCGCACGCCGGCTGGGCCCTGCATGCTGAGGTTCTGGCTGGGGCGCCATCGGACTGCGGCCTGGTGGCGGTGAGATGGGCGCTCCTGCGGGTGGTCAGCCTGCCACTGCCTCCTGCTGAGGCTCGGCCGCAGCAGGCTCCGAGGCAGCCGTCGCGGTGTAGAAGACGGACGAGCCCTGCTTGGTGCGCTGAGCCTGGCTCTTGGCGACCAGCCCTTCGAGGGTGGTACGCACAACGGTGGTCTTGACGCCACGGTCAGGGTAGGCCTGCGTGAGCGCGGCGGAGACCTCGGTGGCGGACCGCGGCTCGCTCTGCTGCTCCAGGTGACCGCGGATCAGGTTGACGAGGGTCGGCTTAGCGGCTGTCTCGGGTGCCTTTGCGGACGAGGCCTTGGCGGCGTTCTTCTTGGGTGCCGTCGCCGTTGCACTCGTGGCGGCCGCCTTCTTCGGCTTGCTCTGCTGGGGTTCGGCAGTGGTCTGACGCGGCACGGTCGGCGCGACCATGGTGTCCGCCTCACCGGCTGCACTCGCGCCGCCGAGTGCCTTCTGCATGCTCACCAGCACGGTGTGGTCGTGTTGCAGGGCACCCAACTGCTCCTGCAACGCATCGATCTCGGCACTGATGCGTTCCTGCTCCTTGACGTTGCGCTCAAGGTCGCCCGTCACCTGGGCGATGTACTGCGACGCCAGTCCTGTGGCGTGGACCTGAATTTCAGACATGGCACGGGCCTTTCTGTAGCTCGCGGGTACGGCGGTGAAAAGCACGAACCCGGTACGCGAGCGGATGGAGGCAGGTGCCCCGTCTGTGCTGACCGGGACACCCGCAGGACACAACTGCCGCAGCGTGCAGCAGTGTCTAGAGATAGTACGCACGAGTAGAGCCCTGATGTGCCAGTCGAGTGATGTCTCACTCTTCCCTTCAGGGTGAGGAGCCAGCAGATGCGGGGCATGCAACGACGAGGCTGACGGGGGCGCTGTCACTGCTGAGCCGCCGTGCGGCCCACCCTGGCCTGGGGGGACAGGTGCCAGGCGACTTCGTCGGTATCCCGGTAGTACTGCCAGACAGCGAGCGAGCGCGAAGTCACCAGCCGGTCGAGGAGTTTCTCAGTCTGGTGGGGCGAGTGGCTGCTAGGGAAGAACTGGAACGCGTGATCGGTGGGCGACTGCCTGAACGGCTAGACAGCTGAACGGCAGCCGGGTCGCCGTAAATCCTCGTCCTCGGCAGTGGCTCCGGCGACGGGCAGAAGCAGAACGGTGCCAGCAGCGAAGACCACGAAGATCATCTTGCGCATGCCCTTCCAATGCAACAAGCAGTACATCGGACACGGCCCAGCTCCAGGAATCACTCCGGCGAGATCATCGGCTGCCCAGTGAAGGAGAGGCCTCACGGAACGCCACGGAGGGCGTCAACCCGGCTGTTCTTGAGTTAGGTCAAGGAGAGTTTGCCTATTGGGCGCATGCCGGGACCAGGCCGAGTCCGGCGAGACTTTCGCCTCCGTGCGGCGGCCCGTTGAGAGGTCTTCGCACGGTGAGGAGCCACCGCGCCGGCTCCTCACCGGACAGGGTTGCGCGACGGGACGCGATCGGACTTGGCGGTCAGAGGGATGACCACTGCCCCGGGTTCTGCCGTCTCCCTGAGCAACAGGGCGAACAACTGCTTGTCAATCAGGTCTGACGCTCAGCTGGGCCAACTACAGCGCTATGGGGCCAACTGAAGTGCTAAGTCTCATGTCCCCCTGCGACTGAACACGCTAGTGTCCTGCGCCGGGAATTCGATCAAGATATGTGGCGAGGCGTTCGAGGATCTCGTCGGCGGTCTTCGTCCAGGCGAAGGGGCGGGGGTTCTCGTTCCAGGTCTTGATCCAGTTTCGGATGTCCTTCTCCAGCGCGTGGAGGGACTTGTGGGTGCCGCGCCGTATCTGCTTGTCCGTCAGGAGTGCGAACCAGCGCTCGACCTGGTTGAGCCAGGAGGAGTAGGTCGGGGTGAAGTGCATGTGGAACCGGGGGTGGACCGCCAGCCACTTCCTGACCGCCGGCGACTTGTGGGTGCTGTAGATGCCCCTATGTTTCGTCAAGTGGTGAGGACGGAACCGGGATGGCGGTCCTCGGCAGGATGTGTCGGTAGATCTCGCGGGCGACGTAGCGT
>NZ_JBEXID010000224.1:0-2299 GCF_040608395.1 Streptomyces sp. NPDC005181 | reverse complement strand
AAGCGAAGTGCTCCCCGGGCGATGAGCTCGAGTCGGCACAATGGCACAGCCTGGGCGAAGGCGCCGTGGTGCCGTATGACAACGACGCCATCGGGGAAGGCGAGATGGAAGGGAATGCGCAGTCGGCCGCGGAGGCCGCCCGCGCGGCTGAGGGCGACGGGCACGACCGGCTGGAGGACCAACTCGCCGGGAAGTCCGCCGACGACCTCGTGGCCGCGCTGAAGGCGGCCACGCCCACCCAGATGGTGAAGCTGTCCGGGGATTCGACCGCCGATTGCAGCTGAGCGGCCAGAGCGGTGAACGTTTTGCCGTGCTGCTCCGTCATAGAGAAAACGACCTGGGGGCACGCATGGGTGATGCTCGGCAGGCGGTGTCGGTCAACAGGGCCGGCGCCGCCTTGGCGGTGAGTCAGATGGATGCGGCGCGCATCCGCGCGGTGCTGATCCTGGGCGGCGTGCCTCTGGGCGATCTTGAAGACGGGGTGCAGCACGTCCGGTTGAAGCTGCTGCAGGAGCAGGCCAACCCACAGCGGCCCGAGATCCGCAATCCGGCAGCCTGGGTGGCAGTGGTCGCTTCCCGAGTCGCCGCCGACTGGCATCGCAACCTCCGCCGCGAAGCCGGACTGCGCGAGCGTCTGGCGGCACGCTGGGCGCACCATCCGCCGGTGGACCATCCCGAGGAACTTCGGGTGCTCGCCCTGGCCGTGGCGCAGGAGCTGCAGGCACTGCCGACCCAGCACCGGCAAGTTGTGGTGCTGCGCTACTACGTCGACCTGCCGGTCCGGGACATCGCACAGCTACTACAGATCCCGGAGGGCACGGTCAAGAGCCGGCTGCACGCGGCCGCAGCAGCCCTGCGTCCTCGCCTGACCAACCAGGAGGTGAGCTGAAGATGGAACCGCTGACGGAATCAGAGGAAGACCGGCTGCGACTGACCCTGTCCCTGATCGCCAAAGAGGCCGATCGGGAGGCAACGGCCCAAGCCGCTCACCGGAACCGCCGTCGTGTCCTGACCGGTATGCTGATCGCCGCGGCCGTGGCGATCAGCATGGGGCTCGCCGTCACCGGCGATCCCTCCTCCACGGCCGGACGGCCCGGCCCAGGAGGGGACGGCAAGCTCACGACGGCAGGTGCCATCGCCTGTAGTCGAGTCATCGCCGAAGGCGATGTGGTGTCCGTACGCGACGCCCCGCAACCCGACCGGGTGATCCTCACCTTCCACGTCAAGGACTGGCTCAAGCCCGCCCACGGCGCCCAGCAGGTCGACCTCAACGTCGTCGATCCGGCCAAGGATGGCCTCCTCAAGCGCTGGCAGCCGGGCGAGCATGTCCTAATCGTGGTCGAGACCGACCGAGACAACCACGTCAACACCTATCGGGGCGGCACCATTGCCGAGCGACGTGCCGAACTCGAGCCCGCCCTGCCCAAGGCTCTCGGCATGAAATGCTCCAACCGGGCAGACAGCTGACCCCTCCGACCCGAGCTCGGTCCCGTGGAGGACTGGCAACACGTCGCTGCCGTCGTCTGCGACGCATCCCGGGGCCGAGCTGTGCGCGGTTCGGAAACAGGCACTAACCTTGACTCTGTCGAGGATCTTGGAATCAGTGGTGTCAACCACGGCTACTTCTCCAGGACTTCGGCCGGTGGATGTTGTGCTGGTCCAGGAAATTCTGGAAGGCGGTGGGCTGCCGGGCCGGAGGTGTTCCTCCGGCTGGCGGCAGGCCGCTGAGTCGCTCGATGTTGACAGCGATGGCGGTCAGGACGTGCTGGATGTGGGTTTTGTCCTGGCCTCGGTAGCGGCAGCGGCGCATGCCGTGGCCGTGAGCGAACTCGTTGACGGTGCCCTCCACCCCGGAACGGACCGCGTACCGCGCCTTCCACTCGGGTGTCTGCTGCTCGGTTCGGACGCGGAGTTGCAGGTCGCGGAGTTCTCGCGGTGGGAAGCCCACGTTGCGGGCGCTTTCGCGGGAGGTGGTGCACTGGGCGCGGACTGGGCAGGGCTGGCACTGGCCCTTGGTGAACCGCGCCACGATCAGCGGGGCAGCGGTGGGCGACGACGTCGGGTAGGGGCCGTGCCAGCCCCGGCTGACCTGGCCCTGGGGGCAGGTTACCTGTCGGCGATCGAAGTCGATGTGGAAGTCGTCACGGCCGAAGCCCTCGCCTCGGCGATGCTGGCGGGTGGGGTTGCCCGGCAGCGGTCCGGTGACGGTGACCCGGTGTTCGCGGGCGGCCTGTTCCAGATGGACGAGGGAGGTGTAGCCGCTGTCGACCAGGTGCTCGGTGGGCAGCAGGCCGCGACG
>NZ_JBEXID010000223.1:0-2339 GCF_040608395.1 Streptomyces sp. NPDC005181 | reverse complement strand
GCATTTTCAGCCCGTGCCGCTAGCCGCAACGCGCTGACCAGCATCGATCCCCGACCTGACCCACCGAAACCCCGCCGAACTGTGGAAGCCGGGCTCATGCTCACGGACAAGGACATCTCGTGCGAGACGACGAGCTGTACAGGTAGCCCCCGAATCACGGTTTCAACGACATCATTGCTCTCACTCTTGGCGCCGAGTCATAAGGGAAGGGCAAGGGCCATCGGCAGGTCTGTCGTCGGAACAAGCGAGGCCTGAACGGAGAAGCTGTACTACGACGATCAGTGCGGGAGGCCACCAGCATCAGTTGCCGTACGAAGGCAACCTTCGTGTCCGACCGGCGCTGCAGCAGTCGTCGCTGTACCGGCGACCCTCCCACAGGTAGCTGATGCCGTAGTCCCAGCGGTAGTCGTCGAGGCGGTACCAGCCATAGTCGCGGTCTCCGCCCCAGCGGTGATCACGGTCGCCGCCCCAGCGGTGGTCGTCGGTCTCGACGCTGACGGCCGGGCGCAGGGCATGTTCTGGCGTCGCCGTCGCGGCCGACGCAGTACTCCCGGCACCAAGAACGGCTCCGCCGGCCACCGCCAGGGAGGCGATGGCGACAGGCATGCGCTTCGAAAAGTTACTCACAGGTTTTTCCTTCGGCTCAGAGCGCTCCGTCAGTGCAACGGGCGCTCAGGTCACTGATGCGATTCGCGGGGCGGAATTCGAATGCAGCAGGGCGGACCGCTCTGCTTCCTGGGCGTCGGTCGGCTCTGTACCGCGTCACCGGACGCGAGAGAGGTGCCGTTGCGCCGATACCCCGAGGTTCCATACGCCGTACGAAACCCTCTTCATTGATACCATACGTCGTATGGAAAGTCGAAGGGTGCGGTCAGCGGGAGGAGACTCACCTGTCACTCGTGATGACGGCGACGCGGCGCCGGAAATCTGGCCTCGTGCCGGCCGACACTCCGCATGGCGAAGGGGTTCGCCGGAACGAGACCCGCGCGTTGCCCGCGGGCGGTCGTTACGAAATACCCCGGCCCATCACGTGGTCAACGGCAGGTCGAGAACTTGCCCATTGCGAACGTTGCTCCCGAGCGGTCTTCACCCATCTGCTCGACCTGCGGCTGAAGCTTTCGCTACCGGAGGGAGCCCCAACCGAGAGACAGCGGCCCACGACTTACCGAGTACAGCTTCCGGGTTCCTGCTCGGCGACGCGGCCCATCTGCCTGGTCACACGCGGCATCGCGGTGACGAACAAGGCTGGGCCATGGCCCGATGGGCATCGGCCGTCAGCCCGCCGTCAGTTTCGTCAGCGGCAGCGTGTGCTGGGTGCGGACCACCTTGGTACGGAGGTAGCGGACGTTGTGGGCTGTGGTGAAGACGCCCGTGGGAACGTGCCGGGTCACGGTAAGGCCCAGGGTGCGCAGCTGGGCCGCCTGGTCCGGGTTGTTGGACAGCAGGTCCAGCTCAAAGATGCCGAGGGCGGCGAGCATTTGCGCGGCGGCGGTGTAGTCGCGGGCTTCCTCGGGGAGGCCGAGGGCCGCGTTGGCGTCGTAGGTGTCGAGACCCTGGTCCTGGAGGGCGTAAGCGTCGAGCTTGTCGTAGAGACCGATGCCACGTCCCTCCTGGCGGAGGTAGAGACGCCTCCACGGTCGGCGATGTGCTCGACCGCCTCGCACAGCCGGGGGCCGCAGTCGCAGCGGGCTGAGCTGAAGACGTCGCCGGTCAGGCACTCGGAGTGCAGGCGCACCAGCGGGGGCCGGCCAGCGGCGGGTTCGCCGAGGATAACGGCCACGTGTTCCTGCCCGTCGGCGAGGTGGTGGAAGGTGGCGAGGTCGGCGGACACCGTATAGCCGTCGCCCAAGTGGAGCGGGACCGTCACGCGGGTGCGCACCGTGGCCGCCGACGGGCCTGTCGGATTGCTACTGCCGCTGAATGCGGTGGCGTTGCGCGTTTCGCGCATGACGTTTGGTTCTCGGGGGCGGCGGTTGAGGGTGCTGGTCGCGCGATGGGCCGACTCCGTCGCCAGGTCGGCACGCCCGGTCCGCACCCAGATCCGGTGAGCTGCACCTCGGCGCCGCAAACCTTCACGGTGGACATTTCGGGGACATTCCCTGATATCAATGCATTTCCATACGACGTATGGAAGCAGAAGGGGTACCGCCGTACTGGCGGCCTCTGTTTCGACTGGTGGCCGCCAGCAGTGCCCTCACGGGGGTGAATCTCGCCGACGCGGCTTCGACATATATGGCGCACCGCTCACCCGGCTTCCACAGTTCGGCGGGGTTTCGGTGGGTCAGGTCGGGGATCGATGCTGGTCAGCGCGTTGCGGCTAGCGGCACGGGCTGAAAATG
>NZ_JBEXID010000222.1:0-2344 GCF_040608395.1 Streptomyces sp. NPDC005181 | reverse complement strand
CAGCGTCAAGTCATCGGCGAAATGCCGGTCACCGGTGGCGTCGGGCACGTACTTCACACAGACAACGATCCTCAAGCTCACGCCGGCTCTCCTACCTGGGTATGGTTCGTAAACCGACCATATGGCACTCAGTACCCTCTGTAAAGGTACGTAGTGTCGGACTGTCGTAGTTGGTGTTAGGTTCCCGGCATGACCGAGGCACGCAGACCAGTGAAGAAGCCCCCCATGCGGCAGGTGCTTGCCGAGGCGGCGTTCCAGCTCTTTCTGGAGCGGGGCTTCGAGCGGACGACGGTGGACGACATCGTCGCGCGGGCCGGGGTCGGGCGGCGTTCGTTCTTCCGCTACTTCCCGTCCAAGGAGGATGTGGTCTTCCCCGACCACGAGCGCTGTCTCGCCGATATGACCGCGCTTCTGGAGGCGGCCGACGGCGGCGACCCGGTGGGCACCGTGTGTGACGCGGCCCGGCTCGTCCTGCGGATGTACGCCGCGAATCCGGAGTTCTCCGTCCAGCGCTACCGCCTCACGCGTGAGGTTCCCGGCCTGCGCACCTACGAGTTGTCCGTGGTCCGACGTTACGAACGCACGCTGGCCGAGTATCTGCGCGGCCGCTACGCCGGCACCCCGGACGGCCCGCTGCACGCCGAGGTGATCGCCGCGGCCGTGGTCGCCGCGCACAACAATGGCCTGCGGTCGTGGCTGCGTTCGGGCGGCGAGGGGGACGCGGAGGCTGCGGTGGACCACGCCCTCGGGGTCGTGCGACAGGTGTGGGGTGCCGCGGCCGGAGGGACCGCCGCGCCGACCGCGGACGACGACGTCGTCGTGGTGGTCGCCGCCAAGGGCACGCCCATGTGGCGCGTGGTGCAGAAAGTCGAGTCGGCCCTCGGCAAGGACTGACCTCGGTATAGGTACTCAGTACCTTTACTGTTCGGCACTCGGTGCCATATGGTGCGTCTGCGTCGAAGCTCGGCGCCGACGCACCGAGCCGAGTCCAAGGGGTCGAGACGTGTCCCATTCCGTTTCAGCAAGCAATGCCGCGCCGACGGCGCAGGGCGAAGCCGGACTGATCTACCAGCTCTGCCGTTGGTGCGGTACGGCGTCCTTCCGCCGGCTGTTGTGTCCCGTGTGCGCGTCGAGTGATCTGGACTCCGTGCGCAGCGACGGCCTGGGAGTCGTCGTGCGGTCCAGCGTGGTGCACCGTTATACGGAGGCGGCCCGCAACGAGTCCCTCGTCCGGCTGCCCGAAGGCTTTGTGTTCCGGTGCCAGGTCGTGGGTGCCGCACCGCATCTGGTGTACGTGGGTGCGCGGGTGCGCCCCGTCACCGGCGCCGCCCCGGATGCGGCGGAACTCCTCCTCGAACTCTGCGACCCGGTCGGGCGCGCCGATTGGCAGTGAACCAGCCCCGGGGACAGCCGGGATGCAAGGTCGCCGAGCGTGGTGGGGAGGCTTTGCCGGCGGGCCGGTCCCGCATCGTCGCGTCGCGCGACCGGGGGCTGCACAGCGGAATGTTGAGCGAGGCGGAGCGTGAAGTCGTGCTCGGCATACCCATGTTCACTGTCGACCTCGACGAACTCGCCGACCGGGAACCGACGCCGTCATTGCTACCGCACTGTGGGGACAACACGGTGGACTCGACGGTGCCCGGAGTCATACCGGAGACATGACCGCTCGCCGCTGATCGTGCGCCTGTGGCACCGCCCGTCCTTCGGCGGTGCAAAACGCACGTTCGCGCAGGGGCGCTCAGAAGAAGCGTCTGAGTGATTCGGGTGCTCCGGGAGCTCGGCCGGTGAAGGCGCCGCCGGAGTGACCCACAACTCAGCTTGTCTCATTGTGTGTTGAGTGTCACGACGTGGCACGCGCAGCTGCATGTGGTCAGCACGCCCTGACGGGTGAAAGTCATGCCCCGGCGGGTGCCGGGCCGCACATGTCGCCCCCATGGCTGGTTTGCTGCAGCTGGAAACTGGCGCGAGGCTCCGGGGGGCCGCCGGCCGCCCCCGGTGGAAGCGGCGCCCTGCCGGGTGCCGAGCCCACCCGCGAAGGACCGATCGAAGGAGCGCCGTAGTGACGACGATGGGCACAGCAGGGGCGGACGAGACAGAGGAGTCGTACGCGAACGAGCTGCCGGTACGCAGCAGGGAGCCGGGAAACGTCGTCGTCAGGTGGATGAGCACCACCGATCACAAGACGATCGGCACGATGTACCTGGTCACGTCGTTCGCCTTCTTTGTCGTCGGCGGCGTGCTGGCCCTCGTCATGCGCGCCGAGCTGGCCCGTCCCGGCACGCAGATCATGTCGAACGAGCAGTTCAACCAGGCGTTCACGATGCACGGCACGATCATGCTGCTG
>NZ_JBEXID010000221.1:0-2464 GCF_040608395.1 Streptomyces sp. NPDC005181 | reverse complement strand
ACCCCCGCTCCGACAGCCGCTGACCACTCGGTCACCAGCCGTCACCACACACCCGAAACCGTCACACGCTGCGGTCGCACTGAATGTTTGCGCAGCGACGCGTGCGAGTACCACAGATTGTCGGGGTCGGATTCGCCCTGAATCTTCTTCTCAGCGAAGGACACTTCGCGGTGGTAGCTGTTGTGCGAGCCCAGCATTTGGATCTGGTTCATCCGGACCGGTGCGTGGTCGCTGGCGTCCGCGGCCGCAGTAAGCGTGCCAAGGCCGAGGGCAACTGCCGTGCTGACGACTGTAAATGGACGTATACGCATGACCCGAATCCTCGCCGGTGCGCATGGTCATCAGACGAAGCCCGACCAACCTCACAGGGAATGCCTCCCCAACAACACCGTGTTCCCGAAGGGGTGTTGTGACCGGCCGTCGCGCACGTGCGGGCGCTGTCAGCATGCGTCGATGCCCTGGGCCGACTTCGTGCGCCGTGGTCCGAAAGGCCCCTGGACCCCTACGCGAGCCTGAGAGCGATCACGGCCCGGTCGTCGTCCGCTCCGACCGACCACTTGTCCGTGTCGGCCTTGATGAAGGACACGAGAGCTTCGGGGTCCAGATCCCTGCGGCCGTCGCCGAAGTGATCTGTCAACCGGTCGATCACCGGATAGAACTCGCCACCGGCGTTCCGGGCCTCGCTCACTCCGTCCGTGTACAGAAGGATCACTTCCCCGGTCTGCAGCGGGTGAGTGGTGACCTCGGCGTTCCCGGGGCCCAGGTCGCCCAGGCCCAGAGGCGGGGCCGGGGTGGTGTGAAGCCGTTGCGTGCCGTGCGATGTGAGTTTAAGGGGTGACGGATGCCCGCGGTCGACGATCCTCACCGAGCCTCCGGCAGGTGGGAATTCCAGCAGGAGGGCCGTGACGAACAGCTCTTCGTCGCCGGCCGGGCGTCCGGAATTGCGGGCGATGCTGAGCTCCAGGCGGTCCGCGAGGCGGCTCAGGTCCGTCCACTCGTGCGCGGATACCCGGAAGCTCCCCAGGACAGTGGCGACCGTCTGAACCGCATTCAGTCCCTTCCCGCGTACGTCTCCGAGGATGACCCGGACGCCGAACGGGGTCTCGCACAGTTCGTAGAAGTCACCACCGACCAGCGTGCCGTCCTCGCCCGCCTGGTAGAAGCTCGCTGCCTGCACCGGACCGAGCTGGTCCGGGAACGGGCGCAGCAGCGTCATCTGCATGGCCTCGGCTACGGAGCGGGCGTGGACCAGGCTGGCCTCGGCCCGGATCCGCTGTCGAGAGAGCGCGACGCTGGCGATGCCGATCAGCAAGGTGGTGGTGTAGAGGGCCAAGTGGTGCTGTTCGTCGAAGTGTCCGGGGCGCCGGGACGCCATCCACATCTCCAGCCCCAGGCATACGACGGTAATGCCGGCGGTGTGCCGCGGGCTCCGGGTGGCCGCCGCCATGGGCGGGGCTCCGACCAGCAGGAAGCTCAGGGGTTCGCGGCCCTGGACCAGCACCAGGTCCACTACCACGTCCACGGTCATCAGCAGCAGGGGAAGCCACCAGACCCACGTCCTGTCGCTGCCAGGCCGAGGACGCCACCGCGGCGGCCCCTTGATCCTTCCCGCGCCCCCCTTACCGGCATGTGACATAGAGGAACCTTATGCATATCTGACCTGTTTCTTCGCATTGCGGGTGATGAAAGGTCAGAGCGTACGAGTCGCCCGCACAGTGCGGTGCCGCGGCCGCACAGCTGTCCGGCCGGCAGGCGACAGGCCGGACAAGCCTGCCCCGACGGCTGGCCGGCTGTGGACCGGTGACGCAGGTCAGCAACAATGCGCGCGGCCATGGCCGCTGTGGCTGCCAAAGACGATGGCCGACGCGCTGACCTCACCGTAAGATCCAGGCTTCGACGCGAGCCCGGTCCGGGCCCGGGTCCGTACGTCCTGTGGGGGACCGCTCATGACTGCTTCGCTACGGGCGTTGCGCGCCCTCGCCCTGCTGGCCGGCTTCTGCCTGATGGGTGTGGCGCTCCTGGCGGTGCTCATCGCGGCCGACTGGGTACTGCTCACCAGGCCTTTCGTGACACAGTCCGTCCACCTCGTGCTGAGCGTGGTGGTCGCGACCGGGGCACTGGCGGTGCCGATCCTGCGCGGCATGTTCGCGTTCCGCGGCAGCCCGACGCGCTGGCCGAGCTCGCCGCCGCCCGGCGGCCTCCACGGCCGTCTCCGTACGACTCGCACCCGCCGACGTCCGAACGAGTGGCGCTGATCGAGGCGCTGCCCGACGACGGGTTGGCCGACGACCCCGCAGCGCCGTCGGCTCTGTCCCTCCTTCGTGACCAGGACGCCCTGCTGGTCACGCTGGAGGGGTGCACGCTGCCGACCTAGTGTTCTGCGCCGGGAATTCGATCAAGATATGAAGCGAGGCGTTGAAGGATCTCGTCGGCGTCCTTCGTCCAGACGAAGGGCTTCGGGTTG
>NZ_JBEXID010000220.1:0-2510 GCF_040608395.1 Streptomyces sp. NPDC005181 | reverse complement strand
CGGGGGTCGGGGGTCGGGGGTCGGGGGTCGGGGGTCGGGGGTCGGGGGTCGGGGGTCGGGGGTCGGGAAAATCGTTCGCAGACGCTCAGCGCGGGTGGCTAACGTGCACCGACGTGGACATTGAAGATCCCAAAGACCTGGTCCGGCGCGGGTATGACGCGCTCTCCCTCCGGTATGACCAGGCGTATGCCGCTGAGACGAAGTACCAGCCGTGGATCAGCGAACTGATCGGTCGGATCCCGGCTGGAGGCATGGTGCTGGATCTGCGGTGCGGGAGTGGGGTGCCCGTCGCCCGCGCCCTGACGACCGCAGGTCACCGCGTTACGGGCGTCGATATCAGCGAGGTGCAGATCCGCAGGGCCCGGGAGCTCGTACCACAGGCCGAGTTCATCCGCGCCGATGCTACGGCCATGGACTGAACCGGCCTCGTTCGACGCGATCGTCTCCTTCTATGCACTGATCCACATCCCCCTTGATGAACAGCTTCCCCTGCTGGAGAAGATCGCCGGATGGTTGCGTCCCGGCGGTTGGTTCCTGAGCACCACCGGCAACCGGGCCTGGACCGGCATCGACGAGGACTGGCTGGGTGGCGGGACCGCTATGCGGTGGAGCCACGCGGACGCCGCCACGGCGGCTCAATCGTGTTCAACGGATCAGTGTTCGCCGAGCTCGGCACACCGGGCATATCGATCTACAGCGCCAGCAAGGGCGGCGTTGCCGCTCTGGCACGCGCAACGGCAGTGGAACTCGGACCTGATGCGATCCGAGTAAAAACTGGTCAAATGCGGCGATGAGGTGGCCGAGGTCGCGACGGCGGGAGCTGGCCGGCCATGCGACCCAGGCGCGACGGAAAGGACCACCATGGGCGCCATCGCCGATACCGACACCTGGCTGGCGGGCCTCCACGCCAGCTCAGCGCGTCTACAGCGGTACGTCAGCCGGCTTTCCGAGCAGGACTTGTCGCAGCAGTCCTTCGCTGACAACTGGAGCATCGGCCAGGTGCTGTCCCATCTGGGCAGCGCCGCCGAGATCAGCACCATGCTGGTGGAGCGTGGCATCGCCGGCGATGCCACCGGCCCGGTACGGCATGAGTTGCTTCCCGTCTGGAAGCGCTGGAACGCGCTATCAGCCCCCCACCAGCGCGAGGCGTGGCAGGAAGCGGCCGCCCGGCATCTGCGGCTGCTGGACTCGCTCAGCGCCGCGGATCGGGCATCGGTGAAGGTGCCGTACTTCGCGGGCCTTCTCAGCATCCCTGTCTACGCCGGATACCGGCTGTCGGAGCAGTCGGTGCATGCCTGGGACATCGAGGTGGCTCTGGATCCCGCGGCGGCCATTCCCGCCGAAGAGGTGGGACTGCTGTGGGAGCGGCTCGATCTGGTCGCGACCCGCTTCCGCGACCACGAGGCCCTTTCCCGGCTCTCCCCCGGCCAACTGCTTGTTGAGCTGACCGACCAGGACCGCACACTGTGCCTGAACCTTGCAGCGGAACTGCACATCCTTCCCTGCGAGCCCGCCGATCCCACAGGCTCCGTCTCAGGGCCGGCCGAGGCCGTCCTCCGCCTCATCTACTGCCGCAACCGCCCCCCACAGGACAGTGTCGTAGCAGGCGCGGCCACGCTCGAGGATGTGCGGTCCCTTTTCCCCGGCTTCTGAGCCCACCTCCCCGGGGCGCCACCCAACTCCCCCTGGTTGGCGCCCCCTTCTCCGCTAGCGGGAAACGACTCCCTGGGGGAACGGCAGCTGACCGGCCTGACCAAGTTCGTCACACCGCACCGGGCACAGTCATCCACCCGCTGATGCGCCCTGCGCGCGGCGCATCTCCGTGCGGACCATGTCGGGGGAAGGGTCCTCGATCAGTTCGACGGCGTCCGTGTCCTTGGGGCCGAAGAAGGACGGCCGATCAAGGGCGTCAGGTCAGACCGTCCAACGCGCGGGCGATCGAGGCCGCGGTGATGCCGTCGCCCCGGTTGTCGAACACCAGCCGGTGGCTGCTCGACCAGCGGCACACGTTGTTCTGTGCCTTCTCCCAGAAGCTGTCCCAGTCAGCGAGTTTGGACTGGTCCCGTGCGTAGCCCCGTGCGCGGATACGTTCGCGGGCGGTGTCCGAGTCCACCTGGACCTGCACCACCACGGGCTCGACATGGCGCGGCCAGGAGTGCCGCTCGGCGACCTCGTCGAGGTAGTCCGGCCGGGAGAAGTAGCGACCGAAGGGAGCGTCCAGCACGACCGGTCGGCCCGTCGCCAGGTTGTCCCTGGCCAGATCCAGGATCGTCAGGTACTCGAGGTCCATCACCACGGACTGGTAGTACGGGTTGAGGTCACGCTCGGTCCTGTCCGTACCGGCGAGTTCGAGGAGTGCTTCGGTGAAGCGGTTGCAGGCGGTGTCCTTGTCGATGTAGGCGGCACCGGACTGCTCGGCTAGTGTCCTGCGTCGTAGATTCGTTGAATAAGTAGACTGTCTTCATGGCGAAGATGGGGCGGCCGATGGCCGAGCTGGCGTTGACCGATGA
>NZ_JBEXID010000219.1:0-2607 GCF_040608395.1 Streptomyces sp. NPDC005181 | reverse complement strand
GCCATCGCATTGTCCCAGCAGACACCGGTGCGGCCGACCGACGCTCTCAGGCCCAACGAGCGAAGCTTGCAACGAAGTTCCCGAGACGTGTATTGACTGCCACGATCGGAATGAAATATGCAGTCTTCGGCGAGGTCGATGTTCCGGGCCGCCATATCGAGTGCATCCGATATGAGAGAGGCCTTCATGTGGTCAGCCATCGCCCAGCCGACCACAGCTTTGGTGTGGCAGTCGATGACGGTCGCGAGATAAAGGAACCCGGCCCAGGTGTGAACGTAGGTGATATCGCTGACCAGTTTGCGCCCGGGAGCGTCAGCGGTGAAGTCACGGGCCAGCAGGTCGGGCGTGGCCGGCGCCGCATCATCGGCGATCGTAGTCGCCCGCCAGGGCCGCGGCTGGCATGGCACCAGGCCGAGCTCGCGCATCAGCGCGCGGACCAGTTCCGCTCCGGCCTGCACGTTCAAGCGCTGAAGCGCGGCGTGGACACGCCGGTAGCCGTAGGTCTCCTGCGAGTCAGAGAAGACCTGGAGGACGACGGCCCTCAGTTCCGCACGGCGCTTCGCGGTGGCCGACAATGGCCTCGATCTCCAGTGGTAGAAGCCCGACGTGGATACTCCCGCCCAGGTGCACATCTGCTGCACGGGAAAGTTGTCGGCCTCGCCGTCGATGAACTCGTACTTCTCCGTCACCGGTATTCCTGGGCGAAGAAGGCCGCCGCTTTTCCCAGGAACTCGGTCTTCATACGGAGTTCCCGGTTCTCGCGTTCCAGCTCCCGCAGGCGGGCGCGTTCGCTGATGTTCAGGGGAGGCTCCTCCCCGGCGTGCTCTTGCCGGTACCGGCTGACCCAGGTGCCCAGCGTTCCCTCGTTCACTTGTATCTCCCGGGCGACCTCGGCAATCGGGCGGGACTCCACGACCACCATCTTGACCGCCTCGTCCCGAAATTCAGGACTGAACTTCCTACGCTTCTGTGCCACGTGCTCTCTCCGCCGTTCTGGACTTCGATCCTATGGGGACCGCTGTCCGAGAACTTCGGGGCGCCTCAGTGAAGGGTGTGATGGCAGAGACGGTCAGCGGTTCGCACGAGGCCGAAGAGGCCCGGTGGCGCGGCCTGACAGGCGCCGAGCCAGTGGTTCCCTGATCTGCGGTCGGCTCGCCGGCACGGAGGGTTCAGGCCTGGGTGGGGGCGATGGTGAAGCGTTCCGGACGAACCCGACGGAACTCCAGTTGTATCCCGTGCATAGCGCCGGTGGGGACGTAGCACCTGCCGAACGTCGGAGACATCAGGCCGCCACCCCAGAGCTGGAGTCGGCACCGGAGCCGCGGCGGCCGGCACGGCGGCCGGACCAGGTGGCGAAGAGCCTGCCGAGCCCGGCCCGGCGAACCCCGGCCCGGCCCTGCTTTGCCGCGTACATCGCTTCATCGGCCCGCCGAAGTAGCCCGGACAAGTCTTCGCCCGGGCGGTCGGCTGCGCGGACCCAGCCGAGCGACACCGTGGTGTGCACCGCAGGGTCAAGGCCGTCCGCGGGGCGGGCGAGCACCCCGTGCAGAACCGCGAGCAGGTCGGCGGCGGTGCCGTGGTCGTCGAGGACGACCACAGCGAACTCATCACCCCGAGCCGTCCAGCAACACCGTGCCGACCGACGTAGTGTGCCATCCGGTCAGCGGTCGCCTTCAACAGCGCATCGCCCGCGGCGTGGCCGTGGGTGTCGTTGATCTGCTTGAAGTGGTCGACGTCCGAAGCGCGCGGGTTCCCGGAATCCTGAACGTTGTTAAGCCGGAACCTGCATGCCAGCTGATGGCTGCGGCGGTCCCACGCGCGGGTTCCGGCTTAGCTGACGGGACATGGTGAGCGAAGCCCGGTTCTGCCAGGAGGAATGGGAAGACCACGGCTGATCTGAGAGACACATCCCGCCTGGGACTTCCGACTTCGACGACGGCGACGAACTCACCCGACGACTGGCATGACTGGCCGCTCTGTACGATCACCGAATACTGGGCACTGATCCGCCTGTCCTGTGCGGAGATCAGCAAGTGGTGCCCTGTCCGGATAGTTGAGGGAGCTGGCGAGTGTCCGCTTTGGACTTCTACGCTCACGTCGCCGTTTGCGGTGAGGTCCTGGGAGTTGGCCTCAATGCCGACCCGGAAACCTGGGAAGCCGCCCTGGGGGCGACATGCCTCGATGTTCCCGGCGGTGGCCTACTGCGGCGGGACTACGGGCTCGTGGAAATCAACTTCTCGCCGGACCAGCCAGGGCGGCAAGGGCAGATGTCGTGCTGCGGCTTCGGCGTGAAGATCCAACGACTGCTGTACGACCAGTCCCCGGACACCGTGCCGTCCCCGCTCTCGCGGAAATACGGGGAATTCGCACCCAGAGTCCCCTTCAAGGAACTGCAGACCGCCATCCTGGCCCTGGGCCACACGATCGAACTCGACAAGCACAACACGTCGAGTGACATGGACTGCTACCGCGTATCCGCGTCCGCCGCCCGCATCCACGTCGTCGCTGACCCTGACCCAATGCCACTTAGCTTGTGTTGATGTTGGGGCGGGGTGCCGCTACCGTTCTGGCGGTGAGTCAGGATGTGGGCGGGTCGCTGCCGGACTG
>NZ_JBEXID010000218.1:0-2640 GCF_040608395.1 Streptomyces sp. NPDC005181 | reverse complement strand
CCTGCCCCCGGCGGGACCCGCCGAGCTCGTCGGCACCATCGGCCGGGCCGTCCTCGACGCCCTGCACCCCGGCCGCCACCGGCACCGCGTCAAGGCTCGCACCCGCAAGAACCCCACCAGCAAGTACGGACCGAACGCCGGACAACACCCCACGACCAGTCAGAACTACACCGTCCACACCACCGTCACGTTCTTCGAACACGGGCTCTCGAGCCGCTCACGGACGTAAACGCAACGGTGTTGTGATCAAGGTCATGAAACGATCTTCAGATGTCTCGTGGTGATCTGACGGATGCACAGTGGGAGCGGCTGGAAGCGGTGTTGCCGCCGATACCGAAGATGGGTCGACCTCCGAGGGATCGGCGGCAGGTGTTCGACGGGATCTGGTGGCGGGCCCGGACCGGCTCGCCTTGGAGGGATCTGCCCGAGCGATACGGCCCCTGGGAGACCGCGTATGCGGTGTTCCGACGGTGGCAGATCGACGAAACATGGGCCCGCGTCCTGAAGAAGCTGCAGGTCAAGGCAGATGCGGATGGGATCATCGAGTGGGAGGTCTCGGTCGACTCCACCGTCTGCCGGGCTCACCAGCACGCCGCCGGGGCCCGCAAAAGGGGGCTGACGATCCGGGCCGGACGCGTCCGAACGGCCTCGCGGCCGAGCCGGACGACCACGGTCTGGGACGCTCGCGCGGCGGACTGACCACCAAGATTCACCTCGCCGTCGACGCCTCCTTCCACGTCCTCGCTGCCGTCATCACCGCCTGCCAACGAGGCGACGCGCCCGCCTTCGAGCAGGTGATGGACCGAATTCGTGTCCCCCGGATCGGCGGTGGACGCCCCCGCACCCGGCCCGGACATGTGCTTGCCGACCGGGCGTACTCCTCCCGTCAGATTCGCTCCTACCTGCGCAAACGCGGGATCGCGCACACCATCCCGGAGAAGCGAGACCAGGCCGGACACCGACGCCGCCGCGGTTCCGCCGGAGGCCGTCCGCCCGGCTTCGACCGCGAAATGTACAAGCGCAGGCACAAAGTCGAGTGCCGGATCGGCCTTCTGAAGCAGGCGAGAGGCGTTGCGACCAGGTACGACAAGCTCGCCGGGCGGATTCAACCGGTCGTCGCAACACCTCGACTGCGGAGGTGTAATGGGCAGGCCGGCAGGGTGGATGAGGGAACTGACGGGTAGGTCTCCGATGAAGTCACCGGGGGCGCCGTCGTTGCGGCTGGAGGTCGAGCGTGAGTTCTGGCGCGAGATCGCCAAAGGCCTCCTCAGTGAGGAGGCCGCTGCTGCAGTCGGCGTGTCTCCGGCTGCCGGCACCCGATGGTTCCGGCAGCGTGGGGGCATGCCGTCGGTTGATCTTGCCCCGCTTGCGGGTCGCTATCTGTCGTTTCACGAGCGTGAAGAGATAGCCCTGCTCAGAGCACAAGGAGCCGGAGTCCGCGAGATAGGGCGCCGGTTGGGCCGTGCTCCGTCGACGATCTCCCGCGAGCTTCGTCGAAATGCGGCGACCCGCGCGGGCAGGCTGGACTACCGTGCCTCGGTCGCGCAGTGGAAAGCGGATCTGTTGGCGCTTCGTCCGAAGCAGGCGAAGCTCGTCACTCATCAACGGCTGCACGAGTATGTGCAGGAACGGCTGTCGGGACACGTCCACCGCCCGGACGGAACCCTGGTGCAGGGGCCCCAGACAGAACCTTGGAAAGGCCGCAACAAGCCCCACCGTCAGGACCGGAAGTGGACGTCGGCCTGGAGTCCGGAGCAGATCGCTCACCGGCTGAACGTGGATTTCCCCGAGGATGAGTCGATGCGCATCTCGCACGAAGCGATCTACCAAGCCCTCTACGTCCAGAGCCGCGGCGCGCTCAAACGCGAGCTGGTCGCCTGCCTGCGCACCGGACGGGCACTGCGTGTCCCGCGCGCCCGCACCCGACGCAAAGCCTGGGCCCACGTCTCGCCCGAGGTGATGATCAGCGAGCGTCCGGCCGAGGCCGAAGACCGCGCCGTCCCCGGGCACTGGGAAGGAGACTTGATCATCGGGCTCAACCGGTCGGCGATCGGCACGCTGGTCCAGCGGACCACCCGGTTCACCATGCTGGTCCACCTGCCCCGCGAGGAGGGATACGGCACGATCCCGCGGACCAAGAACGGACCCGCTCTTGCCGGCTATGGCGCACTGTCGATGAACAAAGCACTCACACCGGTGATCACGACGCTTCCCGAGCAGCTCCGGCGGTCGCTGACCTGGGACCGTGGCAAGGAGCTTTCCCAGCACGCGCAGTTCAGACTCGAGACCGGTGTCGCGGTCTACTTCGCCGACCCGCACAGCTGGCAGCGCGGGACGAACGAGAACACAAACGGGCTTCTCCGCCAGTACTTTCCCAAGGGCACCGACCTGTCCAGGTGGTCGCCCGACGAACTCCAGGCAGTGGCTCACGCCCTCAACAGTCGGCCCCGCAAAACACTCGGCTGGAAGACCCCGGCCGAGGCACTCAACGAACACCTACACTCGGCCCAGAAAACCGGTGTTGCGACGACCGGTTGAATCCGCCCAATACACGTCTCGGGAACTTCGTTGCAAGCTTCGCTCGTTGGGCCTGAGAGCGTCGGTCGGCCGCACCGGTGTCTGCTGGGACAATGCGATGGC
>NZ_JBEXID010000217.1:0-2811 GCF_040608395.1 Streptomyces sp. NPDC005181 | reverse complement strand
CCAACCACACCGCGACGGCCCAACTCGACGACCACCAAGCGTGATGAGGCGGCCGGAACGATCACGCTCCGATTACCAACTGAATGTTTGCGTCCAGTCCTCACCCGCTGCCGACCGTCCGGTTGCACGCGGTGTTCGCAAATGGAACCGACATGGCGTGACGCCGGGTAAGTGAACACGGCGCGACCGAAACGGTGGTGTCGTGTGTGCGTCCTGAAGTCGACCTTGTGTGCTATCTGCCAGCTCGGAATAGTGGGCGGCTCCATCCTCCGTACCCAGGCACCCCACTTGCCTGTGTGCGGCCCCACAGGAGGTCGAAGTTGAAGCATCGACGCATATCCAGGAAGCGTGCCGTGATGGCCGGATCGGCCGTTGTCGCCCTGGTCGCAGCGGGAGTCACGTTCCAGAGTGCGAACGCCAGTGACGACGTACCGCAGTTCACCGCCCGGACCCTGACGGCGAACGCGGCCGGAAAGCTCGCCACCGCTCTCGGGCAGGATCTGGGCAGCGACGCGGCCGGCTCGTACTACGACGCCAAGTCGAAGAACCTGGTCGTGAACGTGGTCGACCGGGCCGCCGCCGAGCAGGTGCGGCAGGCGGGCGGCAGGGCCAGGGTCGTACCGAACTCGCTCGCCGAGCTGAAGTCGGTCCGGCAGACCCTCACTGCCAAGGCCACGATCCCCGGCACCTCATGGGCCGTCGACCCGGTCAGCAACAAGGTGGTCGTCACCGCCGACCGTACGGTCGACGGTGCGGTCTGGGACAGACTCGGCGCGGTCGTCGACGGGCTGGGTGGCAAGGCCGAACTCAGGAAGACCGCCGGGGAGTTCAAACCGTTCATCGCCGGCGGCGACGCGATCTGGGGCAACGGCGGACGCTGTTCGCTCGGCTTCAACGTGGTCAAGGACGGTGAGCCGTACTTCCTGACCGCGGGACACTGCACCGAGGCGATCAGCAGCTGGTCCGACTCGCAGGGCGGCGCGGAGATCGGTACGAACGCGGGCTCCGACTTCCCGGGCAACGACTTCGGGCTGGTGAAGTACACCTCCGACACGCCGCACCCCAGTGAGGTCGACCTCTACAACGGCTCCACCCAGCCGATCACCGGGGCGGGCGAGGCGACCGTCGGCATGACGGTGACCCGCAGCGGTTCCACCACTCAGGTGCACGACGGCCAGGTCACCGGCCTCGACGCCACGGTGAACTACGGCAACGGCGACATCGTCGAGGGACTCATCCAGACGACGGTCTGCGCCGAGCCGGGTGACAGCGGCGGCTCGCTCTTCTCGGGCGACACCGCGATCGGCCTGACCTCCGGTGGCAGCGGCGACTGCTCCTCGGGCGGGGAGACCTTCTTCCAGCCGGTGCCCGAGGCGCTGACGGCATTCGGCGCCGAGATCGGCTGACGCCGGCTCGCTCACTCGTGTGAGCGAAGCGCGAGGGCCCGCTTGCCCCCCGGGGCGAGCGGGCCCACTGCTGCTATGCGGAAGGCTCGGCCGACGCATTCACCACGGGCTTCTTCGCCAGCGGGTCGTTTTCGCAGCCGAGTGCGTCGGTAGCTCTGCGGGTCATGAGGTAGAGGAAGGTGACCTGCTGGTCCACCGTCTTCTGCTGGACGTCGGTCCCGTTGAGCAGGGTGTTGGAAGCCTGTCCCTGGAGCAGCACCTTCTGGGACGGCGCCGTGAGGTCGCCGGGCATCCGGCACGGCACGGTGAGCCGTGAAACGAGGTCGTTGGCTTCGACAGTCGCGCCGTTCACGTCGTAGTGGCTGAGCTTCCCCGGAAGCTTGTCCACGTCGCGGGCCTCGGTGTCCTGCGGAACCCAGGAGAACTCGATGCGCAGTCTCTTGGAGCCGAAGGTGTTCCTCGGAGCGAACGAGCAGGTGGTCTGAGACGACGTCGGCGTGCTCAGGTCTTCTCCCAGTCGTTCCTGCATGCCTTCGACCAGATCCGACTTCAGAGCGAAGACAGTGGACTTGAGCTCGTCTGCCTTCAGCAGATCGCGCACCGCTTCTCCCTCGGTGGAGGAAGCGGGTACGTCACAGAACTCCTTCTCCGGGGCGGCCTTGTCATCTGCTGTGCACGCGGATGCGCCGAGCAAGAGAAGGGCTATTGCTGTGAGCGCCAAGCCCTTGCGGGACCGGACCGGCTTCCGGACCTCAGAGGTGTGCCCCTGCGGCGTCTCTTCCGATGGCGTAACCAGCAGCTGCATCGTCCCTCGCCTCATTGAACGGCCCATTACCCTTGATTCCTCTCTGCTCGCCCCATTCGTCGATCAGGCGAGTGGTTCCGTCCATACCTCGGCCGTAGTTCTCGCTGGAATCCTGCTTGCCCTGCTGCTCGGCTTCCTCGACGACATCCTTGGTCCAGTCGTACTTGAATGAATCAATCAACGCGCCACCCGCGGTGCTCACTACGGGGATCTCGCCTATGAGCCCGTTGGCTCCGATGGCTGAATACTCGGCGGTGTCCTCGGCCCATTCGACCTTGTCATCTTCCTTGTCCTGGTAGACATCGGCGCCGATTCCGTTGATGGCCCCCATCGCCGTGCCGATCTGCTGGCTCCGGTGGTTCCAGTCCGAGCTGGCCCCGTGGGTCCCGTTGCCCTCGTAGTCCGGTGCGTCGGCAAGTACCCCAGCGGCGTAGGCGCGTTCGGATTCATACAGGAGCGAATAGGACGGCGCGTCGTCCGAGATGCCCCGCATGACACGTATGAGGGCAAACATTCAGTGCGACCGCAGCGTGTGACGGTTTCGGGTGTGTGGTGACGGCTGGTGACCGAGTGGTCAGCGGCTGTCGGAGCGGGGGTGTC
>NZ_JBEXID010000216.1:0-2822 GCF_040608395.1 Streptomyces sp. NPDC005181 | reverse complement strand
TCGTCATCGGTCAACGCCAGCTCGGCCATCGGCCGCCCCATCTTCGCCATGAAGACAGTCTACTTACTCAACGAATCTACGACGCAGGACACTAGTTAGCTTTCTTGCTAGCTAGCGGAGCCAACGGGAAAGTCAGGTCTGGCCGCGGCGTGCCCCCCCACATCCCCTTATGCGGCGACCCACTGGTGGGGCCGGCCGCCGCTCCACCGGACCCAGGCCGGGTCGTCGAGCAGCTGCTGGCCATCGTCGAGCCCGGCACGGCGCAGGAACTCGACGACGTCGAGGTCGCTGTAGGCGATGCCGAGAATGTGGGTCTCGCAGCTGCTGCGGACGGAGACGCGGCGGCCGCCGTCGGCACTGAGCTGGTGGACGGTCACGGGCGTGCTCATGTCTCCAGCGTGCCCCCGGCCCCGTGGCGCTGCCACTGCTCATTGCGATACCGGCCCCCGCGCGTGCGTAGGACGGTCTCACGAGTACCACGGATGTACCTCTTCGCAGGTCAGGAGGGTGGGGCCCGGTCTCATGGATGACCGGTCAGTTGCGGCGGCGGTGTAGAAGATCTTCGCGGTGCCGCCCAGGCCGGCCAGCAGGGCGGAGCCCGCCGTCCCGTCCTCGATGCCGGAGCGCAACGCGGGGATGATCTGGACCCCAGCTGTGCCCAGCAGCGCGTCGGCCACGGCTGTGTCTTGTGCTCGGGCGAGCCGGATGCGGGTGTCGGAAGGTCCGGGCCAGCCCGTGCGCAGCTGGTCGGCGGACAGTCGTGCGGGCCCCGCGCCTTTCCTGGGCGTTCGTTTGGCCATGGACAACTCGTCCGGCCGCGGGCGCCTGCGATGAGGCCGCACCGACCGAACCCGGGGTTCCATGGCCCGAGGCTTCATCTGCCAGCTTCCTGCGTACCGGAGGTTTCCACGACTAGCCTCCGCAGCATGCTGCGAATCGCCGACGCCCGCACCGGCCGCCTCGTGGAGATTCCCTCCGCGCACCGCCACCTCCTGCGCATCTGCGTCCATCTGCCGGTCATCGACAACGGGATCGGCGCGGTGCACCTGCGTGTGCTGCTGCTCGGCGACGTACTGGCGCGCACCGCTGAACTGCACGGTCTGCAGACCCTCACGGTACTCACCGCGCCGGACCTGCCGCAGGAGCAAGCTCAGGCGCTCGACCGGGTCATGGCCGTACTCGGAATCCACCCGCCCGCCACCGTCCGTGCTCACGATCCGAGTGAGACACCGAGCCCTGCTGCCGACGTGCACGTGCTCGCGCACGGTACCGACCAGCAGGACAGCGTCGGCGGGGTACGGATCGACGTGGGCCAGGTCGGCACAGCACCCCCGGACGAGGGCGGCCCAGGCTCCCCGGACGCAACCGCCCCAGAGGGAACCGATCCGCTGGCTGTCAGGATGCTGTTGCTCGGCCATGCCTACCGCACGCCCGTCATGGTCACCGGTGCCGCGCTTGTCGAGGCCCGGCGGACACTGCGGAACTGGCGGCAACTGGTGGCCCACTGGGCGCAGGAGCCATCCAGGCCGATCCCTGCCGACCTGCTGCGACAGGCTCATACCGCGCTCGCCGACAATCTCGGCTTCCCCGCCGTCCTGGACATGCTGCGCAGCGTGGAGAGGGACGCGGACGTGCCGGCCGGTGCCAAGTTCGAGACGTTCGCCCATCTCGACCGCGTCCTCGGGCTGGACCTCGCGCGCGAGGTCGGCCACCAGCACCAGGTGACACCATGACCTCGAGCGACTCCCGACGCCTGGTCGTGCTGCGGCACGCCAAATCCGCCTGGCCCGACGACGTGGCCGACCACGAGCGGCCTCTCGCTCCGCGGGGCCGTCGTGACGCCCCGGCGGCCGGCCGCTGGCTGCGCGAGGCCGACTGTCTTCCCGACCTCGTCGTGTGCTCCACCGCCATCCGTACCAGCCAGACATGGGACCTCGTCTCGGACGAGCTCGACGCCACCACGCCGGTGACCCACGACGCACGCCTCTACCAGGCGAGCGCCGGGGAGTTGCTCGGCGTCGTACGGGACATCCCGGCGCATGTACGGACGCTGATGCTGGTCGGGCACAACCCCGGCGTGCAGGACCTGGTCCTGATGCTCGCCGGTGACGCGGACGGCTACGCTCTGGAGCAGACACGTGCGAAGTTCCCGACGTCCGCGATCGCCGTGCTGTGCCTGCCCGGCCCCTGGTCGGACCTGGAACCGGGTGCTGCCCGGCTGACCGAGATGGTCGTGCCCCGCGGCGCGAAGCCATGACGGGACGGCGCCGACGCCCAGTGGTGCGTACGCCGCTCGCCTTGACCGGCTGCACAGGCTGCTGGTCACTCGAAAGACGGCGATGGATCCCGTCTGGGCACACGACCCCTCGTGCCACGCCCACCCGGCGTCGGTCAGCTGGCAGCGAAGCGCAGACAGACGGTACGACCGAGCACCGCGAACGTCAGCGGATGACTGTAACTTCGCATCCGCACACTGCCGACCCGTCGGGAACCTGGGTGCAGATTACCGAAAGTCGATCTCGCAATAGGGGAGTGCCAGGCGTCGCTGCCGGAGGACCTTCGATGCGGTTTGCGCTGGTGGATGTGCCCTTACGGCACGCCACCCCAAAATGGTCTAGGCAACAAACGGGCCCTGGTCTCTGGCCAGAGCCTGCCTCGTGGAGCGGGTGACGAGAATCGAACTCGCGCTAGTGTCCTGCGTCGCAGATTCGTTGAATAAGTAGACTATCTTCATGGCGAAGATGGGGCGGCCGATGGCCGAGCTGGCGTTGACCGATGACGAGCGCGAGACGCTGGTGCGCTGGTCGCGGCGGGCGACCTCG
>NZ_JBEXID010000215.1:0-2823 GCF_040608395.1 Streptomyces sp. NPDC005181 | reverse complement strand
CACAATGATCACGAAGCCCGTGCCTGCCCTGTTATGCGCCCCAACCGGTCACTCCCCGACCAGCCGCACGAACCCGGAACTTGCAACCGCCCTGCCCCTCAGTGCCTGTGCGGTGGCCATGGCTATACCCCTTTGTCGTCCCCGGGCGCGTGTGGGCAGATTACGGCATGGCTTGGGCAACTAGCCACGGAGCCAAATGAGTTGAAACTGCATCCGGTCCTGGCCTCGCTCCTCACGACGGGGCAGCCGCACCAAACCGCTGAATCCCCGGATTCTGATCCCGCTCGCCGACGGTGATCCGCGTGGCTTTGCTGCGCGGTGGGCGGTAGGACGAACGACCGCTGCTCTGGCAGCGCTTACCTCGGAGACACGCGATGCGCAACCAGTCCTAGTCTGCGGTTGGCTTTCCTGACCGTTCAGGACGCCGCGAAGTACATGGGCATCTCGGTGAACACCCTCTACGTCTGGCGCCACCGCTGGCAAGGACCGCCCAGCTTCCGTATGGGGGACGTCGGGCAGATGGCGGTTCACCTCGTCGACCAGACGTGGTCGGCGTGACACGACCGACATCGGACGTTGCGAGGCCACTTCGGCGACAACCCTCCGTAAAGGCTGACGGGTACTCAGGCTTCCCTGACGTGCCGTCAGCCATTCAAGATCATCTTGCACGTGCGTTGCACAAGGTGCTGAAAAACAGCAGTGATCAGTGGAGGGCTGTGAAGGTAGGTATCCGCAGGTCAGCTGGCATGCTGAGGTGTCGTGCCCCTTGCCTCCAAGGGGCACGACATCGTGCCGGTCAGATGTCGCGGAAGATCTCGATCTGCGCGCCCACCGAGTTGAGGCGCTCCGCCAGTTCCTCGTAACCGCGGTTGATCACGTACACGTTGCGCAGTACGGAGGTGCCCTCGGCCGCCATCATCGCGAGCAGCACCACCACGGCGGGCCGCAGCGCCGGCGGGCAGATCATCTCGGCCGCGCGCCACCGGGTCGGGCCCTCCACCAGGACTCGGTGCGGGTCGAGGAGCTGGAGCCGGCCGCCCAGGCGGTTGAGGTCTGTCAGATAGATGGCGCGGTTGTCGTAGACCCAGTCGTGTATGAGGGTCTTGCCCTGCGCAGAGGCGGCGATGGCCGCGAAGAACGGCACGTTGTCGATGTTGAGGCCGGGGAACGGCATCGGGTGGATCTTGTCGATCGGGGCCTCCAGCTTGGAGGGCCGGACCGTCAGATCGACCAGCCGGGTGCGGCCGTTGTCCGCCGCGTACTCCGCCGTGCGGTCGCAGTCGACGCCCATCTCCTCCAGCACCGCGAGCTCGATCTCCAGGAACTCGATCGGCACCCGGCAGATCGTCAGCTCGGACTCCGTCACCACGGCGGCAGCGAGCAGACTCATCGCCTCGACCGGGTCCTCGGAGGGGGAGTAGTCGACATCCACGTCTATGTTCGCCACACCGTGCACGGTCAGCGTCGTCGTACCGATGCCGTCGATCCGTATGCCCAGTGCCTCCAGGAAGAAGCACAGGTCCTGGACCATGTAGTTGGACGACGCGTTACGGATGACGGTCGTGCCGTTGTGGCGGGCGGCCGCCAGCAGCGCGTTCTCCGTCACCGTGTCGCCGCGCTCGGTCAGCACGATGGGACGGTCGGGGGTGACCGAGTGGTCGATCTGGGCGTGGTACAGACCCTCGGTCGCGGCGATCTCCAGGCCGAACCGGCGCAGCGCGATCATGTGCGGCTCGATGGTCCGGGTGCCGAGGTCGCAGCCGCCCGCGTACGGCAGCTTGAACTGGTCCATGCGGTGCAGCAGCGGGCCGAGGAACATGATGATGGACCGGGTGCGGCGGGCCGCGTCCGCGTCGATGGCGGCCATGTCGAGCCGGGCCGGCGGGACGATCTCCAGGTCGGTCCCGTCGTTGATCCACCGGGTGCGCACGCCTATGGAGTTCAGAACTTCGAGGAGACGGTAGACCTCCTCGATACGGGCGACGCGGCGCAGGACCGTACGCCCCTTGTTGAGCAGCGAGCCGCACAGCAGCGCCACGCACGCGTTCTTGCTGGTCTTGACGTCGATCGAGCCGGAGAGCCGGCGTCCGCCCACCACCCGCAGGTGCATCGGCCCGGCATAGCCGAGCGACACGATCTCACTGTCGAGTGCTTCACCGATGCGGGCAATCATCTCAAGGCTGATGTTCTGGTTGCCGCGCTCGATGCGGTTGACGGCGCTCTGGCTGGTGCCCAGCGCCTCGGCAAGTTGACTCTGTGTCCACCCCCGGTGCTGACGGGCGTCACGTATGAGCTTGCCGATGCGTGCGAGGTAGTCGTCTGACATGGCGCCAGGTTATCTCAGATATGAGATGAGGACCTGGTGGGGGTGTGGTGTTCGGGTGACGGGTGGGGCGACACGGCGGCCGGCGTGGGGGTGATGCGGGGTCGGAGTGGTAGAGGGCTGCGGGGTGCGGTGATGACGGAGGCGCATCACCCGGCACGGGTGCGCCGCCCCTCCCATCGTGCGCGCAGTGCGGCAGTCAGGCACGCGGCACGCGTCCGTGCGGGTGTCCCGGCGTGCGGGGGCCGGGTCTTCGCCTCCGAGAGGACTGGGTCCCGTCAAGCAGCTGAGCCTCCCGATTGCCGCACTGCCACGATCACGCGCGGTCGGCGCTCGTGATGCGGAAAGCGAAGGCCGCTGCCACGTCGTCGAATTCGCCGAACGCGGCATGCCTGCTCTCCGTGTACAGACACGGCAGCTGTAGTTCTTGATCGGTAGGGCATCGTTGCTGGTCAGGCGGTTGTGGCGGCGGTGATGTTGTTCCAGCGGCGGTGGGCTTC
>NZ_JBEXID010000214.1:0-2914 GCF_040608395.1 Streptomyces sp. NPDC005181 | reverse complement strand
TGTACGACGGCGACGCGCTGTCCACGGACGGTCCCCTCCCCACCATGCCCAACCCGAAGATCATCCCACCCCGTCAGCCAACGTGACAGCGCCCGGAATATGCATCGATGACCAGTGAGAACGTGTCCGCGTCCGGGGCCGTCGAGCCTCCGAAGGCGGCGTCGGCGAAGGTCGTGGACGACCAGTTGATCGACGAGCTGGTGGGCCGCGGACACGTCCGTCATGGCGGCGCCCCGGACCGCTCGACCAGACGCCGTTCTCGAAGCGTGCGCCGGCGCGGAGCAGGGACACAAGGCGGGCGCGGTGACCGCACGCCCTCGTGTCCGGGCGGATTCGACCAGCTTGAACATCCTCGCGAACGCGGTCGCCGGGCTGCCCGCGCCCCGTGTGGCCTTGGTGCGGAGTCCGATGGTGGGGAGGGTCGACTCGACGATGGGGTTCGTGGTCGGCGGCTGGAGCCGGTACTCGGCCGGGAAATCGTAGAACGCGGGCGGTGCGTCGCGTTCTATGACGAACTCGGCAACGGCCTCGGGGCACTTGGCGCCGGAGGCGCACGCGGAGGCCGTCGATCGCTCGCTCGGCGTGGCCCCGATCCTCCGCCTCGCAGACTCTGCCTCGCCTTTGCCTCGCCGGGCTGCGCGCTTACGGCGCAGCCCACCGCGAGGTGACGCCTTAGCGAGGTGATGCCTTAGCGCGCCTCGGCCTGAACGGGGGCCCCGACGGGCGGGCCACCATGTCCCGCCGTGCCGTGACGCGCGTGCGCGCCCAGGGACGTGGCAGCGCCACCCGGGCCGGCTCCCACGGGCTGCTGAGGCGTCGTGGATCCGGTCAGTAGTCCCAGACGGCCGGTACGAAACGGAAGGCGTTGCCGTCGACCGCCACATGGCACACGGACGGGAACGGCAGGTGTGTGGCCACCAGTTGCTCGCCACGTGCCGCCAGTTCGTTCAGCAGACTGATCCGGACGCGGGCTGTCAGCTCGGGGTCGTGGTCGAAGCCGTTGTACCACTCGGGCTTGTCGAACCCGGGCTGGAATATGGCATCGCCGGCGAACGTCAGGCGGTCGCCGCCGGACTCCAGGCGGATGATGCTGTGGCCGGGGGTGTGACCGCCGGTGCGATGGATCATTACTCCTGGCGCCAGCTCGTACTCCGTCTCGAACGGCTGCAACTGGCCTCGGTACACGTCCAGGAACCGCGAGGCGGTCCTCCGCAGCACGTCCGGCACCGGTGCCGGCATCACGGTGCGGGAGAAGTCAGGCGCGTCCCAGAAATCCGCCTCGGCGGACGCCAGGTGGACCCGCAGGTCCCGGCGGAGGCGGCCCCTCAGACCCTCGACGAGCAGCCCGCCGATGTGGTCCATGTGCAGGTGGGTGAGTGCCACGTCGGTGACGGATGCGGGATCGATCCCGGCGGCCTCCAGCCGCATGGCCAGCTGCCCGGCTCGCGGGAAGCCGGGAAACTCCGTCCCCAGCCCGGAGTCGATGAGGATGGTCCGGCCGCCACTGCGCACCACGGCCACGTTCAGTGGCCAGTCGCACACCTCCGGCGGCAGGAACATGTCACCGAGCCAGGAGGTCAGGTCAGACTTGGTGGCGTTGGTGGCCAGCGTCACGGTGGGTATCGGCATCACCCCGTCGCTGATCACCATCACGTCGATGTCGCCGACCTTCAGCGCGTAGCGCGACGGAACCAGTTCGTCATGCGCCGGCGCATCGGGGTGCGCGATGTGGGCGTGGCTCATGTTGTTCTCCTCTTGAAGAGAGTTGCCGAAGACATCGACAGTGCAGTGGGTCACACTGTCCGGTCATCCCCTACGACCGGACGGTTGACCGTTTTGTGACATTCATCCCGATTGTGCTATCTATCCCGTTCCTCCGCTCCCGGCTCGTCCGACCGATCATGTCGATGCGTGACCCATGTGATTTCCCGACGAGGCCATCTCGGTCACGTTTCCGCACGTCAGCGCCCTTCCTGTGCGCTCGGGGCTGATCGACTTCCTCTTCGGGCTTCCGACGTTGTCGTGGAGAGCGTGATGGTGAACCTGATCGTGTTCGGGCCGCCGCCCCGTCGATCTCCGCAGGGAAACCCTCGGAGCCGCCGCAGGCTGCGTTCTGCGAGAGCGAGACCCGCGCACGCTGGACACCGACTGTCCCCAGGGGTCCGACGCAGAGGGCGGGGGTCCCCGGTCCGGAACGCATGGTCCCCAGCTGGGAACAGCAGTCCCCGGCCAGGGACTGCAGGGAGCCACCGCGAGCGGCAGCATGGAAATACGGGGCCGGTCGGGCATCCGCAGGCGGCTTCGACAGCCGGCGTCCGGACGCACCCGCGTTCTCCGTGGCGAGGCAATCGGTCCACGCCACAAGTGGAAACCACCCCGGGATCAAAGACGCCCGGCAACGGTCCTCACCACGCCAACCGTCCTCTGACCGGAAAACTCCACGGTCAGATGGGTAGGGCGGGATAGCCCCTCGGCTGTGACGGCTGTGGGGCTCTTGCTGGGCGGTTTCGGCGGTTTGGGCGGTGGTGGTGTGGTGCGTCAGGCGGCTGTGGGGGTGAGGGTGACGTCGTGGCCGAGGGCCTTGAGCTGGCGGACGAGGTCTCGGCTCTTGCGGTGGGGGTCGAGGTTGCGGGTGTGGAAGTCGGCGCCGAGATCTCGGTAGCGGGCGGTCGGGTCGTTCATGAGGTGCCAGACGGAGACCAGGATGGAGCGGGCGACGGCGACCAGGGCTTTCATGTGGCCGCGGCGTTTGATGATCCTGCGGTAGCGGGCGCCGAGGAAGGTGTCGGTCCGTGCGGCGGGGCGTTGTCACGTTGCTGGGTGGGTGACTGTCTGACGGCGCGTCGGGGCGTGGTGGGCCCTGGGTTCGGGCGTGTGGTCAGGCTGTGGTGGGCCGGCCTGCGGCGCCGGTGAT
>NZ_JBEXID010000213.1:0-2936 GCF_040608395.1 Streptomyces sp. NPDC005181 | reverse complement strand
GAGGGCCTGGGAGAGTCGGTGTGAGTCGCCCTTGGTGACCACGAGGTGAGCGTGGTGGAGGAGGCGATCGACGGTCGCTGTGGCGAGGGTCTTAGGCATGATCGTGTCGAAGCCCGAGGGGTGAATGTTGCTGGTCACAGCGATGGAGCGACGTTCGTATGCGGCGTCGACAATGCGGTAGAAGGCTTCGGCGGCGTCCTCGCCGGCGGGCAGCATTCCAATGTCGTCGATCACGATCAAATCCGCTCGGCAGATCTTCGCGACCGTGCGAGCGGTCGAGCCGTCGACCTTGGACTTGGTGATCGTGGCGGTCAAGGACTCCAGGGTGAACCAGGCCACCTTGAGGTCCTTCTCGATCGCCGCGTGCGCCAGTCCCTCGGTGAAGTGCGACTTTCCCGTCCCGGAGGCTCCGGTGATGACGAGGTTCTCCGCGCGGCCGACCCATTCCAGGGTGGCCAGGGAGTTCTGGGTGGGCTCGGGGATGGTGGAGTCCTCGGCCCGCCAGGAGGCGAGGGTCTTGCCGGTGGGGAAGTTCGCCGAGGAGCGTCGCATCCGGCGGGTGGCAGCGTCGCGGCCGGTGACCTCCTCGGCGACCAGGACGCGCAGGACCTCGGCGGGGTCCCAGCGCTGGGCGCGGGCGGTGGCGAGCACGTCGGGGGCGGCCTTGCGCAGGTAGGGCAGGCGCATCCGCTTCAGGAGTTTCTCCAGTTCCTCGGGGATGGCGGGGGCGGCGGGGTAGGTCATCGCGGTGCTTCCTTGCTGTCGCGTGGGGGTATCTGCCCTTGTTCCAGGGCGATTTCGAGGCGGGCGGCGTTGTAGTAGAGGTCGTGGAGGAGGCGTGTGGGGAGCCGGCCGTGGGCGAGGTGCTCGGCGGCGCGGACCAGGACCCGCCGTAGTTCGAGGACGTGGTCCAGGGGCAGGGGCAGTGTGGGGGAAGGGCTGGTCACCGGCCCAGCGCCTGCCAGCCGCCGGTGCCGGGCTGGACGGAGTGCGTCTCGTCGACGCGGACGAGGTCGCCGGGCGGCTTGTGGGCGGCCAGGTGGTCCAGGATCGAGGGCAGATCCTCGTCGCCGAAGCGGCCCGCCGCCGCGGCCAGCCCCAATGCCTCGTCGACCTTGTCGGTGCCCAGGATCGTGGCGAGTTCGACGGCGCGGGCCATCTTCGCCCGGATGCGGCTCGCGCCGGCGGGGCCGGCTTCCTTCAGCCAGCGTCCGGCACCGGGCCCCAGGGCGACGAAAGCGATCTCGGCCTCGGTGCGGGGCCGCAGCCTGGGCTGGTGGACGCTGCGGCCGTCGGGGTGGTCGGGGTAGTGCTCATCGATGATCTGCGGGATACCCGGGGTGGACAACTGGTGGCGCCATATCTCGGACAGGTCACCGGAGTTGGTGCGGGCGGTGATGGACAGTTCCTCTCCCACCACCCGGCACCACACCCTGGCGCCGGTGTATCCGGGCGGGGTGGAGTAGCGGACCGAGCCGAAGCTGACCGTGCGGTCGTCACGGACCGTGCGCTCCTCGCCGAGCGCGAGCGCGAGGGGTTCGTCGGGCAGGACGTGCAGCGTGGTGCGTTCGATGTCGAGGCGGTCGGCGGGTATCTGCCCGGTCGCCCGGTGCCGGCGCGCGTTGACCTGATCGCACCAGATCCGGCAGGCGTCGGCGAGGTCGGCGAAGGTGGCGTACTGTCCCAGCAGGTTCGCCTCGGTGGGCACCAGGTCGGCCTTGGCGATGCGGACGGTGGCCTCCGCGCCGCCCTTGGACTCGGGGTCGTAGGGCACACACGTCATGACCTGACAGCCGTAGTGCCGGCCGGCGGCGACCATCTGCGGATGACGGACCGGGATCCCGGCGATGTGCTCGACGGTCACCGTCTTGGCGTTATCGGTCAGGACGTAGGTCGGCGCCCCGCCGATCCTGCGCAGCGTGGTGTCCAGGCAGGCCACCAGAGTGCCCAGGGTGCAGTCCCAGACCGGGATCACGACCCGGAAGCGGGACCAGGACAGCCACGCGCAGAACAGCCACGTCCGACGGCCGCCGATCTTCGGGCCCTCACCCCAGTCGAACTGGAGCCACATCCCCGGCTCGGGGATCCAGGGCCGGTACGTGCGCCGCTTGCCCGCCCTCCACGCGGCCTTCGCCGCGTTCACCGCCCGCCTCGTCGAACGCGGGCTGCCCCGAAAGCCCATCTTCACCAGCCGGCCGTGGACGACGTCCGCGCGGATCTTCGCCTTCGAGGTGTCGACCCAGTCCTCGATCTTCTCCAGGAACGCATCGATGGCCTTCGGCCGCGGCGCGTGCTCGTAGGGGTTGAGGCCACTGTCGCGGGCCTGGACGTAAGGGCATGCAGAGAATCAACATGCGTGTTTGATGTTGTCCGGGGGCTCGGTGCCGTAGGCGTCGAGGTAGGCGGCCACGTCGGTGGGGGTGGTGAATCGTGCGGTGGAGCGGGGGACGGTGCAGCCGTGCTGGTCCAGGAGGGGCTGGGTGTCCTGGATCGTGCGGGTGATGGTCTGTGAGCTGGTACCGAAGAGTTCGCCGAGGAGGGCGTGGGTGAAGCAGCCGCGCTGGTAGAGGATCGTGGCCAGGATCCGGTCGGGGTCGGTGAACGCCTGCCGGGGGCCGGCGCCAGGGGCCCGCTGTCGTTCGCGACCGCGTCGGTGGCGGCGCTGTTCTTCCCGCTGGGCGGCCTGGATTGGTGCCAACTTGCTGATCAGGGTGCCCAGTTGTGGGCGGGTGAGGCCGGTGATTTCCGGGTCGGTGAGCCGGGTGTGCTGCCGGGCACCCCATTGCCGTGGTTCCGCGCCGTGTGGAGTGCCGGTGGTTGTGGGGCCGCTCTGCTGGGCGTGGTGAAGTCGGCCCGAAGCGCGGTCTCGTCTTTCGATCGAGCCGTTTCTTCGGGCCGCTTCCCGCACCCGGCGTGCCACTCTCATGGCACCGGGC
>NZ_JBEXID010000212.1:0-2973 GCF_040608395.1 Streptomyces sp. NPDC005181 | reverse complement strand
CAGATCGAGCGAGAGCTGTAGGAACGGCCCTGCCGACACAGCCGCCGTTGCACCGAACCCAAGCGCAACGGCGGCTGCTGGATGTCCTGCGACAGTGGATGCAGCAGCGTTAGCCGGTACGGCGAATTCCACGAGCAGGTCATTCGCACATCAGCCGCCGCACTCAACACTGGGTCGTGGAGCCCGCATTCGCCCACCTGCACTGGTTCCGCCGCCTGCGAATCCACTGGGAGATCCGCGACGACTTCCACGAAGCATTCCTCACCCTCGGATGCGCACTCATCTGCTGGCGGCGACTGCGTGCTCTGCCGAGCGAGTGCGAGAGCTAGTCGGCCGCCGCGAGTCGTCTGAGGACTTCGACCGGAGTGAAACTCCACCCGATGAGCCAGACGACTCCGTTCTGGCAGATATCTCGAAAGAATGCTGCCGCTTGCGAACCACTCTGGCCTCATGACCACCTGAGCCTAAGCTAAGGGCTGTCCCCTAATTCCCGGCGGGCGCGTAATTCCCGGCGGGCGCGCGACGACAGCTACGGCACCTCGCTGCGTTGTCGGAACGCCCGAATACGCCCAGTATGAGGACGCTCCTCCGCCTTGCGATGTCATCTACGAGATCTCCAGGAGCCTTGCGAAATGAAGGCAATACCGGTGGCTTGGGGGCTGCGGCCCAGAGGGCCGGAAGGGACGGGTACAACTGGAATCGTGCAGTTGCCGGAGGAACTGACCCGCCCGACAGCCGAGTGCAGCCCGTCGGAGTCGGTCTGGAACCGCAGAACATCACCCTCGGCCACCCCGTCCTGAAGAAACGGGACGTTATGCACACTTGCCGTGTCAACACCGAGCTGCGTTGCCCGCAGGGCCTCGGTGTCCTGCGGGAACCATCCCTCCCGAGGAACGAACCGAAACCAGACCTTGATCCGCTCGACCGTGTTCGCCATGACGGACATCGTGCGCCAACCGTCAACAGCACCTCGCACCGAGCCTGACCTGGGCAATCAATCTTCGCTGTCACGCAACAGCCAGTCGTCAGCCTTCGATGCAATCGACCAAGGTCCGCTGTCACGGGACACAGCGGGATTCGCTGGAACGGTCAGCGCGCCGCTCGCATACAAACATCGAACACACGTACCATTCATATGTGCCCACGTACGACTTCCCCCAGGACCTGCGTGACGCCCAGCTCGCCCTCCCCCAGAGCCGCGCCGCATTCGAGCAGTACGCCATCGCGCTCCCGTGGTCGGCTGCGCCGATGCCCGGGTGGGAGGCCGACGAGCAGCTCCACAGCACCTACCGGTCCGGGAAGCCGGACAGCCCCGCGTACACGCAGGAGGAGGCCGCAGAGGTGGCCCGATACCAGGCGGAGCTGCTCCGGCCGAGCATCGAAGTGTCGACGCACCCGTACTGGTCGACGCTCGACAACGGCGTGGTGGGGGCGCGGTTCGCCAGATGACGTAGGCGGATCATGCTGCCCTGGCGCGTACGCTCGGTGAAGGACGGCCAGCGATCAGGAGATGGGCGGTGCGGCGGATGTATCTGCTGTGGAAGATTGCGGCGGCAGGATTCGCCGTGGACCAGATCACGAAGGCGATCGCCGCGGTTGTCGTTGAGGGCCATGAACCCCGGCACCACCTGGGCGGTGCGGTGACCTTCACCGCTTTCCGAAACTCCGGAGCCGCCGGCTCCTTCGCTCCCCGCGCAACCCTGATCTTCACCCTCCTGGCGATCGTCGTGCTCATCCTCATCGCCCGGGTCGCCCCCTCCATCCGGTCCACCGGCTGGGCGGTCGGTCTCGGACTGATCTTCGCGGGCGCCGGCGGCAACCTCGCCGACCGCATATTCCGCACCCCCGGATTCGGTCGTGGCGCTGTGCTGGACTTCATCCAGTTCGGCGAGTCAGGGATCTTCAACCTCGCCGACCAGTGCGTGACCGCCGGTGCCGCGGTCGTCCTCATCCAAACCTTCCGCGGAGTTCCCATGCGCACCGTCGTTACGAGCAGCCTCGCCAGTCGTGCGCTGGAGCGGTGACAACGCAGCGCAGACCGCTGCCCCGGCCGACGCACCGGGAGCGGCCCCGTGGGGCAGCGGGCCTGGCTGTCGGGGGTGCGGGAAGCTCACGGCACCGAGGTCGCGCAACGATGCGTGGGGGGCTGCCTGACGGAAGGCTGGCAACCCCCAGGTTGCGGTCGGGGTCAGTCGCGGGTCTTCCACCCGCGGATTTCCTGTGGTGCTTGCCGCCCGGACGTGCGCGGTCGACCGGGCTGGGCCCGCTTTTGGGCCCCGTCGGGTCGCACAGACGTGCAAGGAATCGATCACCGCCCGGGACCAGTCCAGCTTTCTTCCTGCCCGAACGCCGCCAGGGACACTCTGCTGCGCCCGTACTGGTAATCCCGGCTATGGGATGTTGTGGACTCGTGGAGTACCGGGACCAGCAGGACGAGCTTCAGCGGGCGAGATCCGGAGTGCCGAGTGCTGTCCCTTGCCGTAGGGCATGGGAATCTCCAAGTCTCGTGTGGATCGGTGGGGGCTGGCCCCGCTCGTTCGGCAGGGGGCGCCCCTCTTGGCGCCCGCGACTATCGCCAGGCGCACTGCCAGCCCACCGCCAACTCCGCGCTACGGCAACCATTACGGGCCGAATGGAGGACGCCTCGTCCACCCTGCCGACACCGTGCCGGCGGGGATCCGTCGGAGTCCAGCAGAACGGGCCGTACCGTTTTCGAGCACGGCGTGCGCACCAGCCACAACTCCATGCTCTCGCCACGCAGTATCAAAGCCGCCGGGGAACATGCCCGAGCGGTCAACGAGATACGGCCGCTGTTGGCTCAGCGGGAATTCCAGGCTCCGCCCGAGAAACGGTGAATGGGCGGGCGGGAGAAGTCCGAACGCAAACATTCAGTGCGACCGCAGCGTGTGACGGTTTCGGGTGTGTGGTGACGGCTGGTGACCGAGTGGTCAGCGGCTGTCGGAGCGGGGGTGT
>NZ_JBEXID010000211.1:0-2977 GCF_040608395.1 Streptomyces sp. NPDC005181 | reverse complement strand
AGGTCCACCATGTTCCCGGCCTCCTTGGCGGCCGAGGTACCGGTGTTCATGGCCACGCCGACGTCGGCCTGGGCGAGCGCCGGTGCGTCATTCGTGCCGTCGCCCGTCATCGCGACGAGCTTGCCACCCGCCTGCTCACGCCGGATGAGGGCCATCTTGTCCTCGGGCGTGGCCTCCGCGAGGAAGTCGTCCACCCCCGCCTCCTGCGCGATGGCGCGCGCGGTCAGCGGGTTGTCACCCGTGATCATGACCGTCTTGATGCCCATGCGGCGCAGCTCGTCGAACCGCTCCCGCATGCCCTCCTTGACGACGTCCTTGAGATGGATGACGCCCAGGACGCGGGCGGTCCGTGTACCGCCGTGCCGGGACACCTCCCCGACGACCAGCGGGGTTCCGCCGCTCGCCGAGATGCCGTCGACGATGGCGCCGACCTCCGCCGTGGGGTGGCCGCCGTTGTCGCGGACCCAGCGCATCACTGCCGTCGCCGCGCCCTTGCGCAAGGAGCGGTTCTCCTCAGGATCGTTGAGGTCGACACCGCTCATCCGGCTGTGAGCGGTGAAGGGGACGAACTGTGCCTGGGCCAGTTCTCCTTCGCTGCGGCCACGAAGCGCGTACTGCTGCTTGGCGAGGACAACGATCGAGCGTCCCTCGGGCGTCTCGTCAGCGATCGACGACAGCTGGGAGGCGTCCGCGAGTTCCTCGACGCCCACCCCGTCCACCGGCAGGAATTCGGCGGCCTGGCGGTTGCCGAGGGTGATGGTGCCGGTCTTGTCGAGCAGGAGGGTGTTGACGTCACCGGCGGCCTCCACCGCGCGGCCGGACATCGCCAGCACATTGCGCTGCACGAGCCGGTCCATCCCCGCGATGCCGATCGCCGACAGCAGTGCCCCGATGGTCGTGGGGATCAAGGCCACGACGAGGGCGACAAGGATGACGATGGTCTGCTCGGCCCCCGCGAAGATGGCGAAGGGCTGCAGGGTCACCACGGCGATCAGGAAGACGATCGTGAGGGATGCCAGCAGGATGTTGAGCGCGATCTCGTTCGGCGTCTTCTGGCGGGCGGCCCCTTCGACAAGGGCGATCATCCGGTCGATAAAGGTCTCCCCCGGCTTCGAAGTGATCTTCACGACGATCCGGTCCGAGAGCACCTTCGTGCCGCCCGTGACCGCCGACCGGTCGCCGCCCGACTCTCGGATCACCGGCGCCGACTCACCGGTGATGGCCGATTCGTCGACGCTCGCGACGCCCTCGACCACATCCCCGTCGCCGGGGATGATCTGCCCGGCCTCGACGACGACGTGATCGCCCAGGCGGAGGTCGACACCCGGAATCTCCTCCTCTGCGGCGTCCGTCGCGCCAGGCCGCCAGCCGGTGAGACGGCGGGCCATCGCCAGCGTCTTGGTACGACGCAGAGTCTCCGCCTGGGCCTTGCCGCGTCCCTCGGCCACGGCTTCGGCAAGATTGGCGAAGACGGCCGTCAGCCAGAGCCACACGGTGATCACCCACGCGAAGACGCTGGGGGATCTGATCGCCGACACCGTCGTCAGGACCGCCCCCACCCCCACCACGAACATGACGGGGTTGTGGACCATCACGCGCGGATCCAGCTTGCGCAGGGCATCGGGGAAGGACGTCAGAATCTGTTTGGGATCGAGCAGTCCACCCGAGACCCGGTGTTGTTCACGCCCGGCGCCGGGCGGGGTGGGAGCGGAAGCGGCGGTCGTGGACATCAGTGCAGGCCCTCCGCAAGGGGTCCGAGCGCGAGCGCGGGGAAGTACGTCAGACCGACAACGATGAGGATCACCCCGGCCAGCAGTCCGACGAACTGCGGCCGGTGAGTGGGCAGGGTGCCCGCGGTGACCGGAACGGGCTGCTGCGCGGCAAGCGAGCCGGCGAGTGCGAGGACGAAGACCATCGGCAGGAACCGGCCGACGAGCATGACCACGCCGAGCGCGGTATTGTACCAGACGGTGTTCGCGCTCAGCCCGGCGAACGCCGAGCCGTTGTTGTTCGCAGCCGACGTAAAGGCGTACAGGACCTCGGAGAAGCCGTGCGCCCCGGTGTTGAGCATGGCCGCCCGCTCGCCGGGGAACGCCATCGCCAGGCCTGCACCGACGAGCACGAGGGCGGGTGTGGTCAGGATGTACAGCGATGCGAACTTCATCTCCCGGCCGCGGAGCTTCTTGCCGAGATACTCGGGCGTACGGCCGACCATCAGTCCGGCCACGAAGACAGCGACGATCGCCAGGATCAGGATCCCGTAGAGGCCGGAGCCGGTACCGCCGGGCGCGATCTCCCCCAGCATCATGTTGAAGATCGTCATTCCGCCGCCGCCCGGCGTGTACGAGTCGTGGGCGGAGTTGGCTGCTCCGCACGACGTGAGGGTGGTGGACACGGCGAACAGAGCCGAGGCCCAGATCCCGAACCGCGTCTCCTTGCCCTCCATCATTCCGCCGGCCGCGTGACCGGCCGCGCTGCTGACGCTGTGCAGCTCGTTCGCGGTCACGACGGCGACCGATGCGCCCCAGATCAATGCCATCACGGCGACGATCGCGTAACCCTGACGGTTGTCGCCGACCATCGTCCCGAAAGTCCGCGGCAGCGAGAACGAGATGACCAGCATCAGGTAGATCTCGATCAGGTTGGTGAGGGCGTTGGGGTTCTCGAAGGGGTGCGCGGAGTTCGCGTTGTAGAAACCACCGCCGTTGGTGCCCAGTTCCTTGATGGCCTCCTGGGAGGCGACTGGCCCCCCGGTCAGGCGTTGATGCCCGCCCGCGACGGTGGTGATGTCGTGGATGCCGTGGAAATTCTGAACGGTACCGGCGGCCACCAGAACAATGGCGAAGACGAACGCGAGGGGCAGCAGCACGCGAAGCACGATCCGCGTACTACAGCAGCAGATCTTGAGTGAGTGATCGTTCTTGGACGGCGTGTTTCCAGGGACGGAGTCGTGCGGGGAGTGGGTCGTCGCGGCGGC
>NZ_JBEXID010000210.1:0-3296 GCF_040608395.1 Streptomyces sp. NPDC005181 | reverse complement strand
ACCCGCTACGACGTCGGGAAAACCACCAAACGACCCGAGAGCATCACCGAACGCGACCAAGACAAAGCTCGCAAAGGTTAAATTTCAAGCTCAGCTTGTTCTTTATGGTCTGAGCCGGTCGCGTTCGATGACGCTCGCGGGTCGTCTGGCCGTTTTACCCACGTCGTAGCGGGTGGTGGGCCGCCGGTTCTTCGAGCCGAGGGGCCTGCCAGGGCCGGGCCGGTTCGGTTTGGGCGCACGGGCTGGACATGGCAGGTGAGCGCGGAGGTTTCGAAACCCTCGGCGGACCCGGGCCGGGGTGAGCCGGCCAGGCTTGGCGGGACGTTCCCAGGGCCGACGGAGGTCCTCAGCGAGTGGGCGGGTGAGCCGGAGCTGAGTGTGGGCAGTGATGATCAGCCATGTCCAGCGGTCGGCAGACTCGGGGGTGCGGATCTGAGGGCGAGTCCAGCCAAGGGTCTGTTTTGCCATCCGGAAGGTGTGCTCAAGATCGAATCTGCGGAGGAAGGACTGCCAGCGAAGGTCGACGCTGGCAGCGCTCATGCCGGTCTGGGAGGACCACAGCCATACCGGCAGTGGGTCTCCTCCGCCGGGCAGGTGGTCGACCTGGAGGCGGATCAACGTGCCCTCGATGACGGGAAGTACGCCGTCGTGGCCGATCCAGGCCGAGCGGGTGGTGAGCCGCGGGTGGATCCGGTCCCAGGCCATCGCCTCTGCGGTCCCGTAGCGGTCGGTGACCTGCGCGGTATCCGCGTCCGGCTCGCCCCAGGTCTCCGGCTTGGCGAAGCGGAACTCCTTGCCGTGTTTGGGCGGCCGGCCGCCCTGCGGCGGCGAGATCCACGGCGTGGGGACGGGCTTGCGCATCACTCGGTCCGACCGCAGTCGTCCCAGCACCTCGACGGGGAGGCCGTCGAGCAGGTGAGCCATGCGCGGGGCGTCGTAGCCGGCGTCGAAGACGACGAGGATGTCGGCGTCGCCCTCCTTCCACTGCCCGCCCACGACGAGGTCCTCGACGCGGCGGACCTGGCGTGCGGTGACCACTGCGACGTCGTCCTCGGGGCCGAGCCGGACCGCGTCCAGAAGCTGGCACCACGACGTCCGCCCGGTCTCCAGCGCCGCGACAAATGAGTAGGGCCAGCCGGGGATCATCAGGTGCTGGTCCCGGCCCCGGCCGTAGGTATGGCAGAACAGACGCTCCGCACTCGTCGGAGCGTCCGGCCGCAGCCAGTTGCTCACATCGACGGCCAGGACCAGCCGGTCGTCCGCGGCCTTGGGCTGCGGCAGCGCGGCCAGCGTCCGTCGCAGCCGGGCGACGTCGATACGACCATGATTCAAGGCCGAGTACAGGGCTCCGTGCCCGCGCCGGTGCTCGGCCAGCAGTGTCAGGTCCACCGGTGTGGTCACCGGGCCATCCGCGCACAGCAGCGCGTCCGCCAGTTCGAACAGTTCGTCACGGCGGGCACGAAGGCACGCGTAGAAGTCGTCCCGAAAGCGTGACGCCACAGCGAACGCTTCCCGCTGGACATTGTGATGCAGCAGACTCACCCCCGACGGCGGTCTTGGAACGGGTGAAACTCGCGCTCTGGTCAGCACGAAGGATCACGCCAAGACCGCCGTCCGCGTACGCCGAACTCCCAGGTGAGTGAACCCGTTCGGGACGGCGTTCGACCCGCCTCACGGTCTATGCAAAGTCGGAGTATGCGAGGTGCGTCGCGCAGACCCGGCACCGGAAGAGATACGCCGTCGGCTGGCCGTCCTTGTCCAGCAAGCCAAGGAAGTGCTCGACCCGGTCCGACGACCAGCCCGAACCGCCTACCTCCTGTCGCAGCACCTCCAGTGCGTCAGGGCGAACCGCTAGCTCGGCAGCCCCGACACAGCCCAGGAACGCGGCACCGTCACCGCAGTGGAAGAACCACTGGGGTTCCTGCCACGCGGCGAAGCCCGGAGTGCGTCCGTCGACTGCCGAGAAGACCCCGATCGGCACGTCATCGCCCAGACACGTTCCCGCCGTGAAATGCGCGTCGAATCGTTCGGCGACGCTGCCGTTCGCGATGCACCACGGACACAGCCGGTCCGTGAGGTCCTCGACCGCGTAGACCGGGCCCGTGTAGATGTACCCGCGTTTCCGTCCACAGCAGATGCAGACCGCATCAGAAGGGACCACCACGCCCGTGGCTACGGGGTCGGGATGGTAGGGGAACTCAGGAAGCAGCTCAGTCACAACCCGGGACCGTAACAGTCAGCACGGACAGTCAGCCGCGACCATAAAGAACAAGCTTAGGGTGACCATGACTGCAGAGCCTTCGTCGATCGTAGTCGCTGCGGTTGGGGCTGCTCCGGACCGTGACACAGCGAGGTCAGGCGTGCGACGAGGTCGGCGTTCTCTGCCAGGCTCTCGCCGACCACAGCGGCGGCGGCTCGCTGGTCCGCGTTCATTTCTGAAACGGCGGTGAAGAGCTGGTCGGCCAGGCCGGCTCCGTCACCGTCCAACGCCCGCTGTACCTGGTGCTGGATGTTGGTGGGCATGAAGATCCGGGTGCCGGATGCCTGCCACAGCCGGAACCAGAGAACAGCCCTGGCGGGCCCCGAGCCGATCGAGCGTCTCAGCGCCACTCTGTAGCCCCGGGCCGTAGGCGCGTCTGCTGCCATGGCTGTGACGGCCGCGTCTCGTCCTCTACCGCTGGCGAGCGCCACGATGGCGGGCGGGGACACCGCGTGGCCAAGCACGGTGCTGGCTGCGTCAGGCCTCCACGTTGATGCCGTAGTCGGTGGCCAGGCCCGCGAGGCCGGTGTCGTAGCCCTGTCCGACGGCACGGATCTTCCAGTCTGATGCGCGGCGATAGATCTCTGCGGCGATGGTCACGGTCTCGCCGGAGGTGAAGGGGTCTGGCCGGAAGCGGAGTCGGGTGCTGGGCTGCGAGATGTTCGCCTGCCATGTGGTGCGGCGGTCGAAAGTGGCGGCCGGCTCGGCCTGGAGGTCGATGCTGACGATGACGGCGATGGTGTGGACGGCGGTGGGGATGTGGTCGAGGTCGGCTGTGATGGTGTCGCCGTTGGCGTGGATGCCGTCGTGGTGGGGGTGGTTGTAGAAGACGAGGTCGTTGTCGTCGCGGACTTTGCCGTTGCTGTTGAGCAGGACGGCGGACACGTCGAGGGGGGCGCCGGTTGTTGTGATCCGGACAGCTACATGCCCGCCGGTTCCTAAGAGCCTGTCGGGTGGCTGATCATGCGTGAAGCGTGACGGTCGTGATCTGCCCTCCGGGCATGGCGACGGCCCCGGAATGATCACGTGGTGTGTG
>NZ_JBEXID010000209.1:0-3405 GCF_040608395.1 Streptomyces sp. NPDC005181 | reverse complement strand
GTCAGGGACCACCACTACAAGTGGTAACAGCTCCATCCGCACAATACGGAATCCCCGGCCCGTCGGAATCGGGCCGGGGATTCCGGCATGTGGGGGTCCATTCGGCGGACGCGCGGCTCCAGTCGTTCACAGGTACGCCGGGGACACCGCCGCCGTCAGCACGCGGTGCGGGGTGCCTCCGCCGTCGGCCGCCACCGCGTAGAGGTCCGCGCCGTAGTCGCCCGCGAGTGCGTACGTGAGCGTGGCGTCGTCCTGCCGGACTGCCTGGTCGTCCACGCTGCGGGTTTCGGCCAGGGGGCGGTCCCTGAGCGTGCGCAGGTCCATGACGTGCAGGCGCCACGGGGCGTCAGCGGGCAGACCCTTGTCGCGGCTCTTGTAGGCGATGCGGGTGCCGTCGGGAGAGAGGGAGGGGCACTCCACGTTCGTCCGGAGCGTGATGAGCGTGCGGGTGCGCAGGTCGCCCCGTACCAGATACGTCCTGCCCTTCGTAGCGAGCGTCGCGTAGAAGTGCCGGTCCTCGGCCACGAAGGTGACGCCCCAGAAGTTGACGTCCGCGGCCCGGTAGCGGTGGCCGTCCTTGCGTATCGCGAAGCCTTCCAGAGTCGGGGTGAGCTTGCCGGTGCGAGTGTCGAGGATCGCCGCGCGGGTGGAGAAGTTTGTGCCGGCGTAGCTGTCGCCGCCCACGAACACCGTCGGTGAGCGTGACCCGGCCTGCAGCGACAGTCGGACCGCCCGGCCTCGCCACGTCACGCCGGTCGGAGCGCGCGACGGCGTGCGGCTCGGAGGCCGTGGCAACCGCCGCGAGCACGGCGACCGCGCAGACGAGGACGAGCAGTCTGGTCCGGGCGTTCGTCATACGGGAACCTTCGTGATCGGGCCAAGACGGAACGAGAACGCGGCGCACACAGCGAGCACCACCGCGGCCGCCAGCAGCGCCGCACGGTCGCCCCACGCCGTCCATGCGGCGCCGAAGGCCAGCGAGCAGACGAACCGGGCGACGGCCTGCCCGGTCTGCATCAGGGCGAGTCCCGACGAGCGCAGCTCCTCGGGCACGCTCTCCGACGCCGCCGCCATCAGGACGCCGTCGGTGGCCGCGTAGAACGAGCCGTGCAGGACGAGCACGACGTACGGGAGCGCCGTGCCGTGCCAGGGCGAGAGCAGCAAGGCCGTACGCGGCGAGCAGTGCCCCGTGCCCGGCGAGGAACACCCGCCAGGGGCCCACCCGGTCCGCGAGCCGCCCGAGTGGCAGGGCGAGCAGGAGAAAGCCGGCGGCGGTCCCGATCGGCAGCAGCGCGAACCAGCGGTCGGGCACGCCGAGGCGGTGCTGGAGCAGCAGGTAGACGAACGAGTCGCTGACGGTTGCGAGACCGAGCAGCAGGGCGCAGATACAGATACGCCGGATGCCGCGCCGCCGCAGGAGGGCGAGGGCGGCTCGGAGCGTGGGGCGGGGCCGCCGGTTCGCCCGGTCGGTGCGGCGTGTGGCGGCCCCGCCCGGCACGAACAGCACCAGCACCAGCACGCCGACCACTGCGACGCAGAAGCTCACCGTGAACACGGTGTCATATCCGTCGACCGTGGCGCGCAGGATCAGGAAGGCGGCGAGCGGGCCGAGCAGGGCGCCCGCGGTGTCCATCGCGCGGTGGACACCGAAGGCACGGCCACGGTCTCCGGTGACGATGACAGGGAGATCCGTGCGTCGCGCGGCGCGGTGCGCAGGCCCTTGCCGGTGCGGTCGGCCGCGAGGACGAGGCCGATGGGCGCAAGGGTGTGGGCGATGAGGAGGAGGGGTTTGCAGAGCGCCGAGAGGCCGTAGCCGATGACCGCGACGGACTTGTGGCGCCCGCCGCCCCGGTCCGCGAAGTGGCCGCCGACCAGCCGCACCAGCCTACGCCGCGGCGAGCCACCGCCCGCGGGCTACTGCTCCGCCCCAGGCGAGCGAGTGTCTACGTGCCTCCGGCCGGTTCAACGACCGGGCCGGACACGCTGTCACGCCCGGCCCTGTCCCGCGGGTGTCCAGGGACAGGGCCGGGGCGCCAATGGCCTACTTCAGGGCGACGCTGTCCCCGTAGGCGGTTGCGGTGCTCGTCGTGCTCGTGCCGGCGAACGTCCAGCGCCAGGTGCCGGCGGAGTTCGCGGTGACTGTTGTCCTGAGCTTGCCGCTGCCGTCGGTGGTCACCTTCTTGACCGTGGTGTAGGCGGAGGAGCCGGACTTCTTGTACTGAAGGGCCACAGCCTGGCCGCTGTACCCGGCGTAGACGTTGGTGTCCCAGTTGGCCCGGGTGAGCGTCCCGGTCACGGTGAGCGTGCGGCCCTTGGCGACCGGCTCGGGGGAGGCCTGAGTGCCGGCGAGCTTGGCGTAGCGCTTCACCTTGACCGGTGCGCTGTCCTCCAGGTCGTAGAAGTCGCCGTCCTTGGCGGCGGCCTCGGCGGTGAAGTGCCAGGTGCCGGCCGAGCTGTTCTTGAGGTCGTAGTAGTCGGTGCGGTTGGCGTCCAGGGTGAACTTGAAGACGCACTTCCTGGTCGTGGAAGTGGGCCGGGTGCAGTCGGCGGAGCCTGCGTGGACGATCCGGCTGTCGGGGCTGACCAGCTTGGCACCGTAGATGTCATTGATCCCGGACCCGTCCTTGGCGACGGCCGTGACGGTCAGCGTCTGCGCCGCACTGACTCCGGCGTTGACGGTCTTCTTGCTGAAGGACAGCGATGTGAAGACGGTATCGCCCTTATGGGTGTCGGCGTGCGCGGCCGGCGTCAGGACCGAGAGCAGCGCCAGAGCGCCGACGGCGGGGACCGCGGTGGAACGAATACGCATGTTTCTCCGAAAACGATGAGCCGGATCTTGTCCGGGCGCGTGGAAGACCTGTGACAGCCGCGGTTGGTTGTACGACGTCGGACGCGAACCGGTCGTGGGGAGCTCAGTAGCTGCGCCGCAGGCCCGTGGGAAGACGACGATCCGCTGAAGCTGCCGCCATCGCCGTGACTCTTTGGCCTTTGCTGCGCCGAGACTGTCGCGCCCGCGCACCTCGCGGTCTCCGTGAGGTGCGTCGAGGGGGAGCCGATCGGGGGCACGCCTTACTGGGCTTCGTTCCCGGCGGCGGCCGCGCGGGAATGATTCAAACTTCAATGAAGTTTGAACAAGCAGGCAAGGGGTTCATCAGCCCCTCGCCCCGGAATACCTCGGGCGCCTGGCGCCCGGACCACTGAGCGGATGCTCGTACAGGGAACGGAGAACGTGATGGCCGGTGTACAGGGAGTGAGCTGGAACGAGCGGCGGCAATACGCGAGCCGTCTCTTCGAATCCCAGCGTTACCGTGCGGCTACCCGGGTTCTCACGGACCTGGTTGCCGCGGCGCCCCGCAACCTGGACCTCCGGATGCTCCTCGCCCGCTCCTACTACTACACCGCGCA
>NZ_JBEXID010000208.1:0-3452 GCF_040608395.1 Streptomyces sp. NPDC005181 | reverse complement strand
CTCTGACCCCTGCAAGATCACCGAAAGTAACCACCGCCGGTGGCCCGACCAGCAAGGCTCCATACCTCGACATACACAAAGGAATTGACAACCTCCACCGCCCCCACGACGCTCGCAGCTGCCGGTCATCGTCTGGTGGGTGTTGTTCATATCTTGGACCCACACTCTTGGATGGGCACAAAAGCTCTACCACCCGGCGAAGGACGCAGGGTCGATCAAAGCCGCTCTGAGCGTCGGCATGGCAGCTGACGTGCTATGCGTGTGCGCCGGGATCGCTGCGATCGTCTTCGTATGCCAGCTCACGCAGATGCAGGTCCGGCAATCGCGCGACGACACACTCGCTGAACACGCCTGACCCCGGCGGATACCACACCCAGGCGCCGGATCAAGCACACCATCCCAGAGCAGAAGGACCAGCAGTCCAACCGTCAGCGCCCGTCGAGGGCCAGGACCAGGTCGGGCAGGTCGCGTCCGCTGGCCAGACCGGCGGGTACGTCCTTACCGGCCACGGCGGTCTGCAGTAACGCGGCGTCCGGGGCCAGGGCGCACGGGCCGAGCACAGCCGGTCCAACACGCCCCACCACCCCCACCCCCGACCCGTCTGCACGTAGAAAGTGTCTTCCTCCAGCGACGACAGAACCGCTCGACAAAGTTCATCGTCCCAGTTCAGGAAGGTACCTTCGCGTTTCTACCCCTTCATTAGCCACACCCCGACTGAGACGGCGAGGCTAGTCCAGCTGGACAGGCGACAACGGCGGGCCCCCGGGGTTGCAGTGGAGACCCTGTGGGGCCATAGCGGACGGCGGGCGGGCCGAAGCTGACCAGGGGGACGGTCTGTACCCAGTTCAAGGGCTCGAAGCGGAGGGCATGCTTCCGGCTCGAGTGACGCGGCGACTTGCACTGCGGCCGCCGGGCTACACGCTTTCCCGCCCAGCCGCTCCGCCCGGTGTGGGAACGCAGCGTTCCGGTGATGACATCGTCGGAACCCTGTCCTTCGTTCTGGCGTCGGGCGGCCTGTGAGGCCGCCATTCTGTCAGCGGCCGGGTGAACGTCAGTGGGGCACCGGCCGCCGGTTTCCACGGATGGCGGGTCAGGCGCCGGACCTGGAGTGGGACTGGGTGGTCGGGCCGCGTAGTTCTTCGTTGATGCGCTGGGCCTCGTCGAGCTGGTCTTCGAGGACGATGATGCGGCAGGCCGCCTCGACCGGGGTGCCCTGGTCGACGAGTTCGCGGGCGCGGGCGGCGATTTTCAGCTGGTAGCGGGAGTAGCGGCGGTGGCCGCCTTCGGAGCGCAGCGGGGTGATGAGGCGGGCTTCGCCGATGGCCCGCAGAAATGCGGGGGTCGTACCGAGTATTTCGGCGGCCCGACCCATGGTGTAGGCGGGGTAGTCGTCATCGTCGAGACGGCCGAGCGGGTTTTCTGCGGTCATTTGCACCTCTGGATAGGGGAACGCGTCGGGGGGCCCTGGTGCTGTACAGCACCAGGGCCCCGAGGGATTTGAACACCATCTGCCGGCTTACTGCAGTGCCGGCCTGTCGTTTCCGCACTGTCTCCCAGGGGATGGGGGCGAGTGCGGGGATCGAGGATGCGTGACCGTGTGACCACCTTCCGTTCCGGGGTCTGCGGTACCCGGGCCGGCTACGTCCTTGCCCGAGTGATCCTGATGGCGTCTGCCTCCTTCTCTTCCTTCCGGTTCTTGCTGCTGCAGGTCCGTCTGCCGACGGCCCCTGTGAGCCGCCCGGCCCGGCAGTCAGCGACGGGACCCTCGATCCTTCCGGCCCCAGCCACTCCACTGCCGTGCCACAACCTGCTTGTGTTCTGCATGCGCGGCAGTTCGTGTCTGCCGCACCTGACGGAACTTCCTGGCTACGAGAACGACGTTAGTCTCCGCGATTACGCATGTCTACTTCCGCCACGACAGATTTTCTGCGAGGGGAAGTGCCGGAGTCCTTCGTTCACACCTGCTGGAAAGTTGCATCGGAAAGCATTTTTCCGGACGGGTCGCGGTTCCGCGGATTCCTCACACCGTGGGCCATGCGCGCCGCCTGCTCCTGCTGCATGAGGCAGTCCCGGCTCAAGCCTCGGGGATTGCCTCATGCAGGGCTATGCGGCAGGGGCGGGTCCTGCCACCGCCACCTGGGCCGGGCGCAGGAGGTGGTCGCCGACTCGGTAGCCGTGGCGCAGCACCTCGGTGCACACGGCTTCATGCTCCGTGCCGGAGGCGTAGTAGGTGATTGCCTCATGGGTGTTCGGGTCGAAGGGCTCACCCGCTGCACCGACGGTCCGCAGCCCCAGCGCCGCCAGCCGTTCCTCGAGTACGTCGAAGACGACCGCCGCAGCGCCGTTGCCGTCGCCCTCCCGGCGAGCCGCCTCCACAGCATCCAGGACGGGAAGCAGGCCGGTGAGTACATTGACCACCGCGATCTCCCGTATGGCCAGGCGGTCGCGGCGCACCCGCTTTCGGTAGTTGTCGTACTCGGCTTTCACCCGCTGCAGATCCTCGGTCAGTTCCGCGATCCGCTCACGCGGCCGTGCGGCTTCCGCCCAATCGGCCCGGCCGGAGTCCGGGCGCCCCTGACCGGCGCTGTCCGGACCGGCCGCATCCCGGCGTGGCCGGGACTGGAGGATGACCGGGGCGATCCTGCGCACGTCGCGCATCACCACAGGTGACCGCTCACCCTGATGCCTGAGGTGCCGGTTCTTGCTCATCCGGCGCCTCCCTTCCGCTCGTCATCGACGATCTCCGCATCGACGACGTCCTCCTCGCCGGTGCCCGGGCCCCCAGCCGTGCTGCCGTCGGCCGCGCCGCCCCCAGCGGCTTCGCCCTGCGTCTGCGCGTACAGGGCGGTGCCGATCCGCTGCGCGGCCGCCGTTGCCTTCTCGGTGGCGGTACGGATCTCGGTGGTGTCCTCGCCCTTGAGCTTCTCCTTCAGCTCGGTGAGCGCGGCCTCCACCTCCGTCTTCACGTCACCGGGGATCTTGTCCGCGTTGTCCTGCAGCACCTTCTCGGTCTGGTAGACCAGGCTCTCCGCCTGGTTGCGGGTCTCGGCGGCCTCCTTGCGCCGTCGGTCCTCCTCCGCGTACTGCTCGGCCTCCTGCACCATGCGGTCGATGTCGTCCCTGGGCAGCGAGGAGCCACCGGTGACGGTCATCTTCTGCTCCTTGCCGGTGCCGAGGTCCTTGGCAGCGACGTGCATGATGCCGTTGGCATCGATATCGAACGCGACCTCGATCTGCGGGACACCACGCGGGGCCGGCGGCAGACCGGTCAGCTCGAACACGCCCAGCTTCTTGTTGTACGCCGCGATCTCGCGCTCACCCTGGTAGACCTGGATCTGCACCGACGGCTGGTTGTCGTCGGCCGTCGTGAAGATCTCGGACCGCTTGGTCGGGATCGTTGTGTTGCGCTCGATGAGCTTCGTCATGATGCCGCCCTTGGTCTCGATACCGAG
>NZ_JBEXID010000207.1:0-3460 GCF_040608395.1 Streptomyces sp. NPDC005181 | reverse complement strand
GGTGGAGCCATGAATCCCACCGCAAGACCGCCCGAGCCAAGACCGTCGAGGACCTCATCGCGGCGTAATCAACCGGCCACCCGACAGGCTCTCAGCCGCGGTAGGTCTCCAGCAGCCGCAGCCAGACTTCGCCGAGGGTGGGGAAGGCGGGGACGGCGTGCCAGAGCCGGTCGAGGGGCACCTCGCCGGCGACCGCGATGGTGGCCGAGTGCACCAGTTCCCCGACGCCGGGGCCGGCGAAGGTGACGCCCACCACGGTGTTGCGGTCGGTGTCGATGAGCATGCGGGCCCGGCCGCGGTAGTCCTCGCCGTACTGGTGGGCGCCGGCGACGCGGGCGAGGTCGTAGTCGACGACCTCGATGCGGCGCCCGCTCTGCTCGGCCTCGCGGCTGGTCAGGCCGACGGAGGCGACCTCGGGGGTGGTGAAGACGACCTGGGGGACGGCCGCGTGGTCGGCGGTGGCGACATGTGCGCCCCAGGGGGCGTCGTCGATGGGCTCTCCCTTGGCGCGGGCGCCGATGACGGTGCCGGCGATCCGGGCCTGGTACTTGCCCTGATGCGTCATCAGGGCGCGGCGGTTGACGTCGCCGACGGCGTAGAGCCAGCCGCCGTCGACGCCGGTGACACGGAAGGTGTCGTCGACGGTCAGCCAGTCCCCGGGGGTGAGACCGACGGTCTCCAGGCCGACGTCGCGGGTCTGCGGGGCGCGGCCGGTCGCCAGCAGGATCTCGTCCGCGGCCAGCTGCCCGCCGTCTGCCAGCGTGATCCGCACCTCGCCGTCCTCGCGTGCCAGGGAGGTGACGGTGGTGTTGAAGCGGATGTCGACGCCGGCTTCGCGCAGTCCGTCCGTGACCAGTTCGCCGGCGAACGGCTCCATCCGCTCGAGGAGTCCGTTCTCGAGGACGAGCATGGTGACCTGGGAGCCGAGGGCCTGCCAGGCGGTGGCCATCTCGACGGCGACCACACCGCCTCCGACGACGGCGAGGCGGCCGGGCACCTTGTCGGCGCTGGTGGCCTCGCGGCTGGTCCAGGGGCGGACGGTGTCGAGTCCGGGGATGGGGGGCAGGGCGGCGCGGGTGCCGGTGGAGATGGCGACGGCGTGCCGGGCGGTCAGGGCGATGTTGTCGCCCTCAAGGGTCTGCACGGCCACCTGCTTGGGGCCGGTGAGGCGGCCGTGGCCGCGTATGAGGTCGACGGAGACCGAGTTCAGCCAGTCGACCTGGTCCTCGTCCTTCCAGTACGAGGACATCTTGTCGCGGTGTGCGAGGACCGCGGCGACGTCCAGCGGCCCGGTCACCGCCTGGCGCAACCCGGGTACGCGGTGCGCGTCGGCACGTGCCACCACCGGCCGCAGCAGCGCCTTGCTCGGGTCGCAGGCCCAGAACGAGCACTCCCCGCCGAGGAGTTCGCGCTCCACGATCACGGTACTGAGGCCCGCGGCGCGGGCGCGTTCGGCCACGTTCTCGCCGACCGGACCTGCGCCGATGACGATCACGTCGTAGGTGCGGGTTGTCTCGTTCATCACTGCTTCGGTAACTCGGGTGGTTGGTGTGGTGTCAGCGGCCGGGGGCGCGCTGTGTCACTTCCTGGAGCACCCAGCCGTTGCCGTCCGGGTCGCTGAAGGTGAGGTAGGAGCCGTACGAGGCGCGATCGGGGTGCGGGCCGGCCAGGCGCTCCTGGCCTGCGCCCTGGTGGACGGCACCTCCGGCCTCGTGGCCGTGGAACAGCCCTCCGGCGTCGTGGAACACCTCCGTCACCTCGATACCGCGGCCGGTGAGCTCCGCTCGGGCCTCCTCGATGTCGGAGACGACGAGATACAGGCCCTGGAACGAGCCGGGGGCAATGGGCGTCATCCCCTCGCCGAAGATGAACGAGCACTCGGAGCCGGGCGGCGTGAAGTGCACGACCCGGAAGTCCTCGTTGGCCGTGTAGTCGACGTCCAGGCGGAATCCCACCGCCTCGTAGAAGGCCTTGGCCCGGTCGACGTCGGAGACGGGTAGCACGATCATTTCGAGCTTCAGATTCATGGGGGGGTGTCCTTGTTTCTTGACGTCGGTGGATTACGCCCAATGCGTCACCGGTTCAACGGGTGCACGGCCGCCAGGGCAGGGGGGTGCGTACTGCCCTGGCGGCCAGGGCTGACGCGCCCCAAGCTCTCCGCATCGGCGTCTCGATGGCCACCGGTGCCCCGCGGACGAGCGCCGGACGCGTCGGTGAAACGGCTCGTTCCTAAGCGACCGTGAGCACGATCTTGCCCTGGATGTGCCCTCGGGCGGCGCGTTCGTGCGCGGCTCGGGCATCCGCGAGCGCAAACGTGCTGTCGATCGCGACGCGGACCGTGCCCGCGTCGAGCAGGCGTCCCAGTTCGGCAAGCTGCGCGCCGTTCGAGCGGACCTGGGTGCCCGTGACTGTGACGCCCAGCTTCACGGTCTCTTCTTCGTCGAATTCGCCGAAGAACACGGGGAACTGGGAGCCGCCGCGCTTGAGCGTGCGCAGGAAGCGCTTGCTGTCGGGGCCACCGACGGCGTCGAGAACGAGGTCGACGTCGTGCACGAGTTCCTCGGGACGGCTCTTGGTGTAGTCGATGAACTCGTCGGCGCCGAGCTCGCTCAGGAACAATTCATGTGCACCCGACGCCACCGCGATGACACGTGCACCCTTCCATTTCGCCAGCTGTAGCGCGAAGTGCCCCACGCCGCCCGCGGCGCCGTTGATGAGCACCGTCACGTTGGCGTCGAGTGGCACCGGACGATGCTGCGCCGCCTGGAACGGCGACGGGTGATCGTGTCCGAGCTCGATCAGGAACTGCCACGCGGTGAGCCCGGCCATAGGCGCCCCGGCGGCGTGCACGTGATCGATGCCGGCCGGCTTGAGTGCGAGGTCCGACGCAGGCGCGGCCACGTACTCGGCATATGTGCTGCCATCGAAGCTGGGGAAGCGAAGGAGACCGAAGACTTCATCACCGACGGAGAAGCCGTCCACATCCGCGGCGACAGCCTCGACGACGCCCGACAGGTCCGTCCCCGGAATCACGGGCAGGCTGAACTTCGGCCTCACCTCAGGAGGCAGGTTGGACATCCCGTCGCGCAGGTACCAGTCGGGGGGGTTGACACCGACCGCGTGCACGCGAACGAGCACCTCACCCGGCCCCGGCTCGGGAATCGGCACCTCGTCGTAACGCAGAACTTCAGGGCCGCCGAGCTCATGGAGCCGGACCGCCCTCATCGTGTGTGTCGGCATCGTTTTCTCCTGCCCGCGCTGCGGGATAGGCTTATTCGGGTCAGCGATCCACATAAGCGGACCACTGATCCGAATATATGGACCACTGATCCGAATAGTCAAGAGGGACAGATGCGGGCCGACGCCAGGAAGAACCGCGACCACCTGCTCGCAGTAGCGGGCACCGCCATCACCGAGCAAGACGTCGACGTGTCACTGCGCGACATCGCGCGCAGGGCCG
>NZ_JBEXID010000206.1:0-3780 GCF_040608395.1 Streptomyces sp. NPDC005181 | reverse complement strand
CGTACGCCACAGGAAGAACTGCTGGCCCGGCTCTTCGCCGAGGTGCTCGGACTTGACGCCGTGGGTATCGACGACAGTTTCTTCGATCTGGGCGGACACTCGCTGCTGGCCACCCGTCTGGTCAGTCGTATCCGCAAGACCACCGGCGTCGCACTGAACATCCGGGACCTGTTCGAGGTTCCCACCGTTGCCGGGCTGGCCGGACGGCTCGCCCCCGACCGTGCCTCCGACGAGTTCGACGTGCTGCTGCCCCTGCGTACCACGGGTGACCGTCCGCCGCTGTTCTGCGTACACCCGGGTTTCGGGATCAGCTGGTCCTACATCGGGCTGGCGGCGCACTTGCCGGCGGATCAGCCGCTCTACGGGCTGCAGGCTCGAAGCCTCCGGCAGACCGGCGCGCTGCCCGAGAGTGTGGAAGAGATGGCCGACGACTATCTGACGCATATCCGCTCGGTGCAGAAATCCGGCCCGTATCACATGCTGGGCTGGTCCTTCGGCGGTCTTGTCGTCCACGCCATCGCGGCCCGGCTACAGGAACAGGGCGAGGAGGTCGCTCTGCTGGCCATGCTCGACTCGTATCCCGCGAGCAAGGCGTCCCTGCCGTCCCTGCTGCTGGATACGGCGGAGGACGAGCGACTTGCTGTCATTCTCAGTGCCTTCGGTGGTGTCGGAGACACCGCACAGGACGGGTATAACGGTCAGGATTCTGCGCAACTTCGTATGGTGCGAGAGTTTGTTCACCAGATGGCAAGTGATCTGAAAGACCTGGAAAACCACGAGATCACGGCTGTCGTGAAGACTTACCTCCGGAACGTTCGCCTCATGGCCGATTTCACCCCCGGTCGGGTCATGGGTGATCTACTCTTCTTCACTGCGGGACTGGAACGCCCGGAAGGGGCTCCCACCGCGCAGGAATGGCGAGCCCACATCAGTGGTCGAATCGTCGACGAAGAGGTTCCATATGCGCACGACGACATGACGCGACCGGCTGCTCTGGCCGTCATCGGCCGGGCCATCACAGCAGAATTCCATCGCATCGACCGGTGACGTTCTCCTTGTTCCGGGATTGTCGCGTCGTATTGCCTTGCCGGTATACGTGTCGGTATGCGTGTTCGGCGGAGTGCTGTCACAACGCTGTCTGAAAGTACACCCACCAGTTGTCGCCGTCCGTGTATGACGCCGCACTGCTGGAGCACGGGGAAATGCAAAAGAAAGGATACGCCGGATGTCTGTATCGCAGGATTCCCCTCGGCCGTTGACTGCCGCCCAGACCGGCATCTGGCTGGCCAGTCAGATCTACTCGTCGTCCTCGGCGTACAACATCGCGGAATACATCGAGATCCATGGCGCCGTGGATACGGTCGCGTTCGAGAAGGCCTATCAGCAGGCTCTGCACGATCTCGATGGCCTGCGCATCCGCCTGGGCGAGGGCGCCGACGGCCCCTACCAGGTCATAGCCGAACACGTCGACTGGTCACTGCGCGTCACCGACTTCAGTCGTGAAGACGACCCTGACGCCGCGGCTCAGCGGTGGATGAAGGCCGATCTGCGCGAGCCGTTGGACATCCTGCGTGATCCTCTCTTTGCTTCTTCCCTGATCAAAATTTCGGACTCCCGATTCATCTGGCACCACCGATACCACCATCTGATGGTCGATGGATTCTGTGGCACGCTGATCACGGCCCGGGTGGCCGAGGTGTACACATCCCTGGTTCGAGGCACTCCTGTCCCCGAATCGGAAACCGGCAGCCTGACGACGCTGCTCGACCACGATGTCGACTACCGGGCTTCGCGAGAGTTCGAGACGGATCGCCAGCACTGGCTGAGCCGGCTGGACGGACTGCCCGAGGCGGTCAGTTTCACCGAACGGACGACCACGGAGATCCCGCAGAGTTTCCTGCGCGTCACTCATTACAGCCCGCAGACGCAGCTGGACGGCTACCGGGCAGCCGCGCGCCGGGCCGGAACGAGCTGGTCAGGGCTGGTAATCGCGGCAACAGCGGCCTATCTGCACCGGCTCACGGGCAGGCAGGACGTGGTGCTGGGGATTCCGGTGCAGGCCCGTCCGGGGAAGGCCCTTCGCAATATTGTCGGGATGGCTTCCAATCACCTTCCACTGGTACTCCAGGTGCGTCCGGACATGAGCGTTTCCGAACTCCTCCGGCAGGTGACGAGGGAAATCAGGACGACGCTTCGCCATCAGCGCTATCGATACGAGGACATCCGCCGCGATCTCAAGATATCCGATAGTCACAGCCGGATCTTCGGGCCCACCGTGAACATCATGGCCTTTGATTACGATCTGCGCTTCGATGATCACTTGGCAACCACGAAAAACCTTTCTAACGGCCCCGTTGATGATTTTTCTATAGGCGTTTTCGAACGATCCGACGGAAACGGTCTCGAGTTCGCCTTCGATGCGAACCCCGCTGTCTACACCGAGGACGATGTCGTCTCCCACGGGCAGCGTTTCCTCCGCTTCCTGGACGCCTTCGCGGCCGATGTCCAGGCTCCCCTGGGACGGGTCGATCTGCTGGGCGTGGATGAGCGGGAGCAGCTTCTTCACACCTGGAACAGCACGTCGCGTCCGGTGGCGGACCTGACAGTGGGGGCACTGTTCGCGGCGCATGTGGCACGTACCCCACAGGCCGCAGCAGTGGTGTGTGGCAAGGAGACGTTGAGCTACGCGGAGTTGGACGCGCGGGCGAACCGGCTGGCGCGGGTGCTGGTCGACCTGGGCGTGGGCCGTGAGGACCGGGTGGCTGTGCTCCAGGAGCGGTCAGCCGCCCTGGTGGCCTCGATCTTGGCGATCGTGAAGGCCGGCGCGACCTATGTGCCGCTGGACGCGCGTGCACCCGAGGGCCGATTGCACATGATCATGGCGGATACGGCGGCATCGGTGCTGCTGACCGATGCAGCCTCGCAGCCGGTGTTCTCCGGCCACGGCGCTCAGGTGATCGTCGTGGACGACGGACTGGGAGAAGGGGAATCGGCGTCCGAGGTGACGACAGCCGGCCATGGCGAGCAGCTGTTGTGCGTCATGTACACCTCCGGGTCCACGGGCCTGCCGAAGGGAGCGGGGACCACTCATCGTGACGTGGTGAGCCTGGGGCTGGACCAGTGGTGGGCGTCGGGCAGCCACCAGCGGATGCTGATGCATTCGCCTCAGGCGTTCGACGCGCTGACCTACGAGTTGTGGGTTCCGCTGCTGTCCGGTGGCGCGGTGGTGATCGCGCCTCCTGGTGAGTTGGATGCGGACACGCTGCGGGAGCTGGTCGTGCGGCACGGGGTGACTGCGCTGTGGCTGACCGCCGGGCTGTTCCGGTTGTGGGCGGGGGAGTCTCCTGAGTGCTTTGCCGGGGTGCGTGAGGTGTGGACGGGCGGGGACGTGGTGCCGGCCGCGATGGTGCGGCGGGTGCTGGACGCCTGTCCGGGAGTGACCGTTGTCAATGGGTATGGCCCGACGGAGACCACGGTCTTCGCCACCTGCCATCCCTCGCGTGCCGCCGACGAGGTACCGGACCTGCTGCCGATCGGCCGTCCGATGGACAACATGCGGGTGTATGTGTTGGACGGTGGTCTGCTGCCGGTGCCGGTGGGGGTGGCCGGTGAGCTGTACATTGCCGGCGAGGGACTGGCCCGGGGCTATCTGAACCGGCCGGCACTCACCGCGGAACGTTTCGTTGCCGACCCGTTCGGCCCCGGCGGCTCCCGCATGTACCGCAGCGGCGACGTGGTGCGCTGGACCGCCGAAGGTGACCTCGTCTTCGTGGGCCGCGC
>NZ_JBEXID010000205.1:0-3926 GCF_040608395.1 Streptomyces sp. NPDC005181 | reverse complement strand
CGACAGATCTACTCCAAGGCAGTTGAGGCCAGTTGTCGCACGGGTCAGGCTCCGGCCCCCGACGGCACCCCACGAGTCTCACAGTTGTCGCAGATCAGGTGGATGTCCAGGCCGGCGGGGATCTCCTTGTCGAGCTTGGTGAGGAACTTCTTGAACTCGACGGTCCGGTGGCGGCGGTGGATGGAGCCGATGATCTCGCCGGTGGCCACGTCCAGGGCGGCGAACAGGGTGGTGACGCCGTGACGGATGTAGTCGTGGGTGCGGCGTTCGGGCATGCCCGGCATCATCGGCAGCACCGGGGCGGACCGGTCCAGTGCCTGGATCTGGGACTCCTCATCCACGCATAGGACCAGAGCGCGCTCGGGAGGGTCGAGGTAGAGGCCGACCACGTCGCGGACCTTGTCGATGAACTGCGGGTCGTTGGACAGCTTGAACGTGTCCACCTGGTGCGGCTTGAGGCCGAACGCCTTCCAGATCCGGCCGACCGTGGACTTCGACAGTCCGCTCTGAGCCGCCATCGAAGCTCTCGACCAGTGGGTGGCGTCCTTCGGAGACCGCTCCAACGTGGCGACGACTACCTCTTCAACCCGCTCATCGGTGATCTTCCTCGGACCGCCGGGTCGGGGCTCGTCCACGAGCCCCTCCATCCGCAGTTCCAGGAAGCGCCGCCGCCACTTGCCCACGGTCTGCGGCCAGATACCGAGTTCGTCGGCAACCTGCCGGTTCGTCTTCCCGTCCGCACACCCCAGCACGATCCGACACCGCTGAGCCAGTGCCTGTGAAGACTTCGCCCGCCGGGACCACCGCACCAACGTCGCCCGTTCTTCCTCGGACAACACCAGCTCGGCCATCGGCCGCCCCATATTCGCCATGGAAGCAGACTACTTATTCAACGAATTCTCGGCGCAGGACACTAGATGATCGATTCCAAGGGATCGCCTGCGCGCATAGGAGGAGGGAGTCCAACGTCAGTGTGTGAAGACAGAGTTGGACTCCCTCGCGACCGCACTCTATGTGAAGACCGACGACCTGTTGAAGGATTCGCCGCAGTTTGCCCCGTGGCGGCCGGCCGTGGGCATTGCACCGCAGCTCAGCGACGCCGAGCTGGTGACTTTGGCGATGATGCAGGCCATGCTCGGCTTCACCTCCGAGGCCCGGTGGCTGCGGCACGCCCGCGCCCACCTGCAGCACCTGTTCCCTTACCTGCCCCAGCAGCCCGGCTACAACAAGCGGCTGCGCAAGGCCGCCGAGCTCATCCGGCGCGTCACCCGCGCGCTGGCGGTCGACACCACGTTGTGGACCGACGACGTGTGGGTCGTGGACTCCACGCCCGTCGAGTGCGGACGCTCCCGCGAGACCGTCAAACGCTCCGACCTCGCCGGATGGGCCCAGTACGGCTACTGCGCCAGCCATAGCCGGTTCTTCTGGGGACTGCGGCTGCACCTGGTGTGCACCCTGCGCGGCCTGCCCGTCGCCTTCGCCCTGACCGGCGCCAAGGCCGACGAACGCGAGACCCTGCTTGACCTGCTCGCCGTCGAGCCGCAGCTCATCGACGAGCGTCCCGGCCAGACACTGATCGGCGACAAGAACTACTTCGGCCGCGAATTCGAGCAGCAGCTGGCCGAGCTGGACATCCAGCTGCTGCGGCCGGCCCGCAAGGGCGAAGCCGAGCGGGCCGGATCACAGCTGTTCCAGCCACTGCGGCAAGTCATCGAATCGATCAACGAGACCTTCAAGGGGCAACTCGACCTCGAACGCCACCGCGGTCGCACACCCGCAGGCGTAGCGGTCCGTGTCCTGCAGCGCATCCTCGCGCTCACAGCCGCCATCTGGCACAACGACCACACCGACCAGCCGGTCTCGCCATGCCAGACGGAGATGAGGGCGTTGCCGTTGTCTTGGGTTCGCGTCTCGCAGGCAGTGACCCAAAGTGCCCCACCCTCGGAACCGGGGTCGCCGCCCGCACCCATAGCCGTCCGGCCGGGCCGGCGCCCGGCTCGTCCAGCCGGCCTATGTGGGCACCGGCCGGTCACCGAAAATGCAGTATCCCGAGCCTGCCGATCCGGTGCAGTTCTGGCTCTCGAACCTGCCCTCCGGGATGCCGCTGACCACGCTGGTGCGGCTGGCCAAACTGCGCTTGAAGTTCCCCCTCTGAACTGGACAGCCTGATACTGGGACGGATCGGTCCCGGAGGAAGTAGTCCAGGTTGAGTGGCAAGAGCAACATGAGTAACGACCTCGGGGAAAATTGAGGTCGGGACGTGGTGGCCTGGCGATTCGGCTGGTGTGTGATCAGCAGGTGCTATTACGGACGAGGACGAGTTCGGTGCTTGTCCGGCGTCGAGTGGGGCGCCGTGCGGACCGGTGGGAGACGAGGCCAGCGATCGCCAGATGCGTCTCGGCGTAGGTCTCACGGCGTCCGGTGAAGCGTCGCAGGGGTGTCCACTGCCGCAGCTCGGCGTTGGTGTGCTCGACACAGATCCGGGCCGAGGACTGGCGCCGTCGCGCTTCGTGCCAGGCCCGCTTGTCGCCGTCGCTCGCGTCGTCCTGCGGTTTCTTCGGCGGGGCGGTGACCTGGTCGGGGAACTCCTTGGCCAGCCCGGCATACCCAGCGTCGACCTGGGACTTTACCGATGGGTGGAGCCGGAGCTGTTCGGCGATGCCCTCGGTGCGTACGGCGGTCTGGTCGTGCATCCGGCCAGGCCGCACGACGCCGGACAGCAGCATTCGGCCCTGCCCGTCGCTGAACGTGGTGGTCTTGACCGTGTTCTGCCGGCGCTTGCCCGAGACGAAGGCCCGGCGCCCGGGACGGCCCGCCGGTGGGCGCCTGACCTGGGTCTCGGCACCGTCGAGCCGAGGCTCGACCCCTTCGGCCTCGGCATAGGCAAAGAGGTCCTCCAGTGTCCGCAGCCGCAGGCCGGGCCGGTCGGGCACCGCGAAGCCACGGGCCGCAAGCAACGAGCGGACCTGCCGGATCGCCGTCGAGACGGTCGAGCGGTCGACGTCGTACAGCTCGGCCAGGACCTCGTGCGGCAGCTGATGGCGCAGGTGCACCAGGGTGAGAAGCAGCCGGTCGCAAAGGACCAGCTTCGGCTTGCGCCCGGCGCCGGCCGCCCTGCGGCGCTCACCGCCCCTGGCTTCGCGAAGCGCGGACTGTCGCGCTGCCTCCCACGGGGCGGCGAGTTCGGCGAACAACTCGCCGAAGTGTGCGCGGGAGACACCGGACAGGGCAGGATGGGAGCAGGCCGCGCGTGCCCAGGTCAGCTTCACAACTCACCCAACCCGCGCGGCCCTTCTCATGTCACGGCCAATCAGCCGGAACGTCGCCGCGAGCGGCAGCCGCCTCACATGGGCTCAACCAGAGCCGCCCGCCACTCCGGGCGCGGGTCTGCTCCCACACTCGTCCAGTACTCCCGGCCGCGCACGATCCGTCCCTGCTCGACGGTCCAGAATGAGGCCGCGCGGAACACGCCGAACTCGTCATGCGGCACCTCGACCTCGGAGACCACCTCGTTGCCGTCAGCCACGATCCGCAGGACCCGAATCGACCAACCCCCCGGGTATTCGCTGTTCACCGCGACGAAGTTCTTGCTGCCAACGATGCGCTCCGCGCTGATCGGCCACTCGACCACCACGTCCTCCGCGACCAAGCCGGCGACAGCTGACCAATCGCGCGCCTGGATCCGATCCCACAATGCTTCGACCACTCCTGAAGAGTCCATGGGGGCACCCTTGCACGGGCCACTGACATCCCGCCCCTGGAGCCCGGGCGACCTGGCACGCCGATCCCAAAGCAGCGGTCCCCTCACTGCCGCTAATAGATCCCAAGGTCGTAAGCGGTACACGTCGGAGTTCAAGCGGGACGCGGTGGCACTGGTCCGGTCGTCGGGCCGGAATGTCACCGAGGTCGCCCGGGAACTCGGTGTG
>NZ_JBEXID010000204.1:0-4047 GCF_040608395.1 Streptomyces sp. NPDC005181 | reverse complement strand
AGCACCGCTGCTCCGAGGCCGCACCGCACATGAGGATCGCGGACACGATGACCGCACGGGATCTCCTCGCCCTCAGGCACCCCAGCAGCTCATCCCCCCGAATGGCCGCTTGAGGCTGCTCCGGTAGGGCTTCGCCAGGTGTCCGGCCGGTCGTGGTCCAGTGGCCCGCTGCCGGCATGAGGGTGGATGAACTCGCGTCGTGTCATGGGTGGTTGGAGAAGTTCGCCGGGTAGGTGTTCACTTCGCCGGCGCGTCCTGACCAGCGGGCGAGGGCCGGCTGTGTCGGCATAGCCCGGTCGGTTCGCTGTGAGGAGCAGTCCAGCGGCCGGAGCGGTACATCCGCACCGCAGGTTCGGCCCGCAGGTCGCACCCGAGCACACCCGGCGCATCGAGGGCTTCGACGAGGCGGTCGTGTCGCCGAATTCAAGCGATCCGGGACGAGCAGAAGTCACTGGTCCCGGGGCTTTTCCGGAAACTTGGACACCGGGTGCTGTGAAGCGGTGGTCACCCGTGACTGGTCTCCGCCCGTGTGCGATCGGGGTCATGTAGAGATCGTTGACACTCCTGTTGGTTGCTCTGCCCAGATGGTCTTTCCCTGCGCCTGGTAGCGGGTCCCCCACTGGTTTGCGAGGGTCGCAATGATGAACAGCCCCCGGCCGGTCTCGTCGATGGTGCGGGCATGTTTCACGTGCGGAGCGCTGGTCGCGGCGTCGCTGACCTCGCAGGTCAGCATCCGCTCGAAGATCAGGCGTAGTTGCAGGGGTGGGGCACCGTAGCGGACCGCGTTGCCGACGAGTTCGCTGACGATGAGCTCGGTGGTGAACGCTGTCTCCTCGTCCACCCCCCAGACGTTCAGCTGGCGGCGGGCCGCTGCGCGGGCGATCGGTGCGGCCTCGGGGTCCGCAGGCAGGCCGCAGGTCAGTACCCGATCTTGGGGCAGCGCCCTCGTGCGGGCGAGCAGCATCAAGGGTTCGCCGGTCCGGCGATCGCCGCCTGTGAGCGCGTACGTGAGGGTGTCGCGCACGTCCGACAGGGGCCTCGCGTCGGCGCTGTCCAGGATCGGGCGCAGCGGACCGGACGGCGCCAGAACCTGGTCCGCGAGCGTGGCCGTACCCAACGCCAGGGTGCTCCCTTCGGGGAGGGTGACGGTTGTCGCGGGGAATGGGGCGCCGTCTGATCCGGCGAGTGGCGGACCTGGGGGGACGGGCAGGCTGGCCGAGGTGCCGTCGGGAAAGACCGCGACCGGCTCCGGGAGGCCGGCGCGGGCGATGGTGCAGGTGAGTTCGACCGGGTCGTAGATCGCGATGGCGCAGCCGGCGGTGAACGTCTCACGGTACAGGGGATCCAACGGAGCCACTGCGTCGTACGCGGTGGCGAGACGGGCTGCGGTGTCACTCAAGCGGGCCAGCAGCTCGTCGGGCGGCAGGTCCAGGGCGGCGAGTGTATGGGTGGCTGTGCGTAGGAGTCCCATCGTAATGGCTGCGACAACGCCTCGCCCTGCCACGTCGCCGACGATCAGTGCAGTCCGTGCGCCGGGCAGGGCGATCGCGTCGGCCCACGCGCCGCCGCCCTCCGGGCCGGGAAGGTGCAGTTGGGCCACCTCCACGGTGCCCTGTGTGGCAGGTTGTTGAGCGAGAAGCCGGCGCTGGACGGTTGACGCGATGATCCACTCGCGCATGTACCGACGGGCGCTGTCGATGCAGAGCGCAGCGTGCGCACACACGGCGGACGCCACCGCGACGTCCTCCTCTTCAAAGGGGTCTTCTCGCTGGTCGCGGTAGAAGCTGACCACGCCCAAGGCCTGGCCGTGCAATGCCAGGGGTGCCACGATCAGGGAGTGCGAACCGGATCGCTTGATGACGTCGGCTCGGGCGGGGTCGGCGGCCAGCCACGAGCTGTCCTCCTCGATCGCCACGAGACGCGGCCGAAGGTCGGACAGGACGGCCGAGAATGGAGTGCCGACCGGCAGGGGTCGCACCTCTTCGACTGAAGGGGCCGAGATTCGGCCCTGGAAGGCTGTTCGGCGCAGTGGAACGCTCCGGTGGACGGGCACCAGCGGCGGTTCATCTCCGCGGACGACGTCCTCGACCACCTCGACGACGGCGATGCCCGCGAAGGCGGGCACTACCGCCTCCACCAGCTCTCGGCAGACAACGGCCACGTTCAGCCGGTGCCCCACTCGTGTGCGGACCGTGTCCAGGAGGGCCAGGCGGTTCCGTGTGCTCTCTCGCTCGGTGACATCGACCGCAGATGCCACCAGTCCGAACACACGGCCGTGGGTGTCCTCCAAGCGGAAGTAGGAGACGGAGTAGAGCCGGCGTGGTGTCTCGACGCCCCTCACGAGCCGGTTCACCACCGGCTCTCCGCTGTCCAGGACCCCTTGCACCACAACGACTTCTTCCTCGGGGTCTTCGAGTTCACACGCCTGGGTGAAATGCTTGCCCAGCAGGTGCCCCACCGGCGTGTCACGCAGCCCACGGGTGGCGGTGCTCATGCGCACCACGCGCAGCTCATCGTCGAGGACGTACAGTCCCACCGGGGACCGGGTGAACAAGGCCTTCAAGATAGCCACGTCCTGCCCCGACATGGTGTCCGCCGCTGCGAGCACCTGCCACACCACGGAAGTACCTCGCAGTACTGGCTTGACCAGCACCGCGGCTGCTTCCGAAAACCTTTCACGGCGCCCTTGGCCGTCAGCGGCGACCTCACGCATGAGCGCGGTCACGGACTGGCCGACGGCCTCCTCGGCGGACCATCCGAACAGTTCCTCAGCCGGACGCCCCCACTCGATCACCCGGCCACACTCATCGATGAGTACGAGCACGTCACCGTTGGGCATTCGAAAGCACCTCCACCCCGTCCCTGCCCACCCCGTGCCTATGACAGGCCCGCTCACCCGACAGCTACACCGATCGGCTCAGCCCACTTCCCCCAGAGCGCTTCGTCACCGGCTGGTACTTTGCCACCGCCCCAGAGCCCCGGACGGTTGCCACGCTGGCCTTCGCCACACAAACACAACGGCGCTGTCGTAAGGGCATGTACACAGGTCAGTGCCGGGATCCCGAGGGGCAATGGGGGCGCGGCCAGGCTTGTGGAGGAGATAGACGATCCGCTGCACGTCGCCGGCTGCCGCGGCGGCTTCGGTAACGGGAGATCCGCCATAGACATGGACGACCACCACGGTAGGGCCGCCGACCGCCGCACGGGGCCTTGGCCACCGCCTCCGCATCGTCATGGAGGTCACCCAGGGCGGCCTGGTCCTGCCCACTGCTGGGCGGAGTGACCGTCCGTACGTAGCGATCGGGGAGATGGCCGATCAGTGGCTGCCGGCGCCAGGGACCGTGCCGACACGACGTCTGGTTGCCGCCGACTGCGGTCAGCCCCTCGCTTGACCACACACATTGCTTGCCCGGGCCTCCCCGGACACCGGTGTCGATGCCCGGGAAGGTGGCGTTGACGTGGATCGGAACGTGCTCGACCGCCTCGGCGGGGGCGGGAGACGGAGCGTCGGCCACCGCACCGGTCCCCGGCCCTGCTCAGCCTCGGTAGGTCTCCAGCAGCCTGAGCCAGACCTCGCTGATGGTGGGGAATGCGGGCACGGCGTGCCAGAGCCTTTCCACCGGCACCTCGCCCGCGACCGCGATGGTGGCGGAGTGCAGGAGTTCCCCGATGCCGGGGCCGGCGAAGGTGACTCCGGCCACGGTGCCGCGGTCCAGGTCGACCAGCATGCGGGCCTGGCCGCGGTAGCCCTCGGCGTACTGGTGCGCGCCCGCGACGTGTGCGAGGTCGTAGTCCACCACCTTGATCCTGCGTCCGGTCCGCTCGGCCTCGCGTGTGGTCAGGCCGACGGATGCGACCTCCGGGTGGGTGAAGACGACCTGCGGTACGGCCGTGTTATCGGCGGTCGCGGCGTGTGCGCCCCACCTGGTGTCGTCGACGGGCTCTCCGTTGGCGCGGGCGCCGATGACGGCGCCGGCGATCCGGGCCTGGTACTTGCCCTGATGCGTCATCAGTGCCCGGCGGTTGACGTCGCCGACGGCGTAGAGC
>NZ_JBEXID010000203.1:0-4159 GCF_040608395.1 Streptomyces sp. NPDC005181 | reverse complement strand
CGCTGGCAACCGTGCCTGCCGCATGTCGTCACCCACCCCACCAGCAACGGCAGTTGGGGCGAATCCGCTCATTCCGTTTTCACGCCGAGGCCCTGAGCCGCCCCCGCGCGCCACTGAACGCGGGCGGACCTTCTGAAACCGGCGTGCCACCACCCGCACAGGGCGGTGGCACGCCGCTCTCGTGCTTCAGTGCCCCCCGGGTTCTTACTGCTCGCCAGGCTTGACCGCTTCAGCGAGACAGGACAGCGCGCGCCACTGCGGACATGACGGGCCGGTCACAGGCGCACGATGACCAGGGCGGTGTCGTCGGTGACGCCGTCGGGTGGGAGCAGGTCGGCCAGCAGGGCGTCCGCGAGGGTTTCGGGGGCGGCTGCCTGGTGGCGGGCCAGGGAGCGGGCGAGCCGTGCGAGACCTGTGTCGATGTCTTCGCGGCGGCGTTCGATCAGCCCATCGGTGTACAGCACGAGGACGGCGTCCGCGGTGAAGGGCACCGTGGCCTGGGGCCGGGGGACGGGTTCAGGGCGGGCACCGAGCGGGGGGTCGGTGGCCTGGTCCAGGAACTCGACGGTGCCGTCCCTGTGCAGGAGGGCAGGCGGGAGGTGGCCGGCGCTGCTGTAGGTGATGGTGTGGGTGTTCCAGTCGATGACCGTGTTGGCCACGGTGGTGTTCTCGGCGCCGTTGACGGAGCGGGCATACAGCCCGAGGACCTCCAGGGCCCGGGCGGGGCCGTCGGTGGCGCGGGAGGCGGCGCTGAGCGCGCTGCGCAGTTGGCCCATGATCTCGGCCGCAGACAGGCCATGGCCGACAACGTCGCCGACGGCCACCGCGATGCGATCGCCGCCCAGGTCGACCAGGTCGTACCAGTCACCGCACACGTCCAGCGCGTCGACGGCAGGCCGGTAGCGTACGGCCGCCGGGTGGCGCCCGACCGGGCGGGGAGCGGGCAGCATCGCCTCTTGCAACCTCAGGGCGACTACGCGGGCGCGGATGAGTTCGGTGACCTCCTCCACCCGGTGCATCAGCAGCGTCACCCGCCCGTCCGAACCGAAGACGGGAATGTTGACCATGTTCCAGTAGCGCTCGTCCCTTACCCCGGGGCGGTCGGGGTCCTCCATGTCGTAGCGCTGCAGCTCCATGGTGTCGCGCTCACCGGTTTCCGCCACCCGGAGTAGTGACGACTCGATGTTGGTCACTACGGCGGCGCCGGGGTCGTTCGGGCTGTGGGCAAAATCGTCGCGCATGTTGCGGCCGATTACTTGCCCGCGGGTGCGGCTCATCACGCGCAAAAACTCCTCGTTGACGTCCACATAGACCAGCTGTGGTGTCAGCAGCGCCACCGCACCGGGCAAGGCCTGGAAAACCGCTGTGTAGTCGATCTCCGGATCCGTCACGCCTGCTCCGCCTCGACGCCGCTTATGGTGTGTCTTTTCACGATAGGTGCGGAAATTCAGGGCAGCGCTACTCCTCCCGCCGCGGAGCTGGGCAGATCACACGGGCGGCCCTCGGCGGCTGCCGACGGGGGTGTGACGTGAACTGCTCTGACCAAGTGTCGATGTAACCTGTCAATCAAGGACAAGGGGTTAGGAGATCTGATGGTGATCGATGCCGCACAGGAGGACACGCTGCTGGAGCTGCTCAACACGGCGCCGCTGATCAGGGAAGCCGTGCAGGACCAGCTCTCCAACCCCGAGGTGGCCCGGTCGTGGCAGCAGTCCCACGGTGGCAGGGGGACCGAGGGCGAGCGCCAGTACCTGATCCAGGCACGCGACGCCCTCCAGGACGTGGTCCGCGGACAGCGGGAACCCGCTTCACTGTCAGCGCTGCTGGAAGGTGTCAGCTACCGCCCGATCGTCAATGACGACGGGGTCGGCTGGGAACTGGACGCTCCCGACGAGCGCAGGCCGGCGGTCCTTGCGGTCCTGACGTGGGGCACTTTGCAGCAGAACAAGCCAGGACGCCTGCGGCCGTGCGCGAACACCGAGTGCCGGCTGTTCCTGCTGGACCGCAGCAAGACCAACAAGGCCCGGTGGTGCTCCATGGCGGTCTGCGGTAACCGGATGAAGGCCCGCCGCCACTACGAGCGCACGCGCCAGACCACGGCCGAGTAGTACCCGGCCGAGTTCACCCGCAGCATGGGCTCCGAGGCCGCTCGGGGCACTTGGTTTGCCGCTGTACCGGCCCGCGGCGGGCCGGTACGCCGCCGCGATTTCCCTCGCGCACGCAGTGATGGCGAAAAGAGAGCTGGTGACCCGGACCGGCCGGGCCACCAGCGGATCTCAGGCTTCAGCCTCAGCTCTCGCGCACGAGCGTGAACCGGTGGGTGCCCTGATCGAGGCCGGAGATGATCACGTATCCGGCATCGGGGCGCACCCCGGATGCGGTCGCCCTGCCGTTCTTCCAGAGCGTCCGGTCGCCGGAGTGCACGGTGACGCGGTGGCCGTCCGTGGGCAGCGCCACGGACCCGCGCGTGCCCCGCGGTGCCCGCACGGTCAGAGTGAACGTCGCGCCCTTACGAACCCATTCCACGCCCAATGGGCCGTGAGGCGTGGGGAGTTCACCCTGTGCCCAGTTCACCGATCCGGGATGCGGGCGTACGTCCCAGGTGGCGTACCCGGGCGATGTCGGTTTCGCGCCGAGCAGTTGGTGGGTGAGCGCGGTCAGGACCCCGGTGGACCAGCCGTGCGCCATGCTCGTGTAGGCGTCCTCGTACAGCGAACCGTCCGGGCCGATGCCCTCCCAGTGGGTGATGCCGGGGTCGTGGCTGTCCATCCACCCGTAGGTGCGCTTGATCTGGTCGATCGCCGAGTCGGCCAGGCCGGTCTCGAAGCGTGCCACGAGCTCGGGGTAGGAAGTGAACGCGTACACGCGCTGGGAGGCGTCTCCGAAGAGTGTGTCGTTGTCCATGAAGGCGTTGCCGTACCGGAGCTTCGTCGTCCTGTCGAGGTGGGCCAGTGCCGAGGCCGCCCGTTCGGAGTCGGCGACGCCTGAGGTGATGGCGATGGCGTTGCCGTCCTGGGCGTGCCGGACCGCGCCGGTTGCGGAGTCCAGATAGGCCCCCGCGGACTCGTCCCACAGGTGGGTGTTGATCACCTGCGCGACCTTCTCGGCCCGGTCCTGCCATCGCCGCGCGTCGTTGTCGTGGCCCAGGTGGACGGCGATGCGTGCCGCGTCACCCAGGGCCTGTACGTAGTTGGCGTTGTAGTAGGTGACTTGGCCGGTACGGCCGAGGAACGCGTAGTCGCCGTAGCCGGCCGTGCCGTTGAGGCCCTTGTTCAGCAGCCCCGCGTCGTCCGTCACGCTCGGGTACCAGGTGTCGAGCACCTTGAGCAGCTGCGGGTAGTAACGCGCCGCGTAGTCCCGGTCCCCGGTGTAGAGCAGGTAGTCCCAGCTGCACGTCACCCACCACAACGGATAGTCGAACAGAGGAAGGGTGTAGTTGTTGATGGAGGCCGGCGGGATCCATCCGTCGTCCCGCTGGTGTTCGGCGAGGTCGGCCAGCACATTGCGCGCAGCTTCGGCCACCTCGTCATGGGTGAGGTAGAGGGTGCGCCCCGACACCGCCACGTCGCCGACGTAGGGGTCGCGGTCCCGCTTGGCGCCGTCGTGCAGGACCAGCTTGCCGTCCAGCGAGGCGCTGAAGGCATTGCGGGGATCCACATCGTCCTTGCGGAAGGTGTCGACGACCAGTTCGTTCGTATAGGACGCGCCGTACCAGTAGCGGTTCAACTCCTCGTCGGAGCAGAGGAACCAGCCCCGGTAGGAGTCCGGTGTGCCGACGTACGCCGTGAAACCGAGCGACACGGCATCGACGGCCACGGTGCCCCAGGCCTGGGCGGCGGGTGCGTCGGACGGCAGGGCGTCCAGCGCGATCTTGAGGTAACGGAAGCCGTGCAGTCCGTCGGCGTACACCTTGTCGCCGCCCGAACCGTAGCCCTTCTTGTCCGTCCATGAGGCGCCGTCCGTCGGCACGGCGTACTGATCGGTGCCCTGCCCGGCGCCTCCCGCCTGGTCGGCGCGGGTGAAGTCGGACCGGTCGGTGAGGTACTGCAGCGTCTCGGAGAAGGCTAGATGAATGAGTCCAAGGGGTGTGGTTGCGGTCAGTGATCGTAGGCGGTTAGTGATCGCTTGACGGGGTGCCCGGTCTTGTCGTTGTGCCAGA
>NZ_JBEXID010000202.1:0-4415 GCF_040608395.1 Streptomyces sp. NPDC005181 | reverse complement strand
AGGCTCTCTGGCTTGGGCCAGACATTGCGATGATCAGGCATCCGACCGCATCCGCTCCTGGCGGTTGTGAACTCGCGGCCCACCGCTACGAGCCTTCATGCCCCCGCAGTGCGGTGTGGTGGTGACGGGGCCAGGTAGGGACGCGTCGGTAGCGGTGGGGTTCGTAGCGGGGCCGGCTCGGGTGGCAGCACGGTCGAACACGAGCAGCGGCTGTGGCGCCGCGGCTACCCGCCGACCGGGAGGGTCCGCCGCCGACACCACGTCCAGGAAATGCGGACCGGCGATGGATCTCGACAAGCTCACTGCCGCGGCAGGCGGGCGCCACTACCAGACCCGGGAGAAGATCGTCCCCCGGATCGGTGTGATCGCCGCCAAGCGCCGCGTCACGTCCTATCTGCGCTGGACCGTCACCGAGAACGAGCAGGCATCCCCGCCCTGGCCTGGCACTTCGACCGGGACGTCCTGGACGCAGAGGCTGCTGTCGATGGCTGGTACGCGCTGCTGACCAGCGTCCCCGCCCGGAAAGCCGACCCGGGCCAGGTCCTGATCCACTACAAGGGCCAGGGCACGGTCGAGCGCCGCTACGCGGACTTCAAGGGACCGCTCGCGGTCGCGCCGGTCTTCGTGCAGCACAACCGTCGTGTCGCCGCCCTGATCCAGGTCATCTGCCTGGCCCTGCTGGTGTTCTGCCTCATCGAACGGCAGGTCAGACGTGCACTCCCCGAGCAGACCATGGCCGGCCTCTACCCGGACAACCGCCGGGTCCGCCCCACCGGCCGCATGATCTTCTACCACCTCGGCGAACTCACCCTGCGGATCGGCAACGTCACCGACCCACCCACCGTCCAGATCACACGCGGCATCCAACTCCACATCTGCCTCCGCCGCGGCATCAGCGGCGGTGACCGGGACGGCGCCGGGGGTGAGGACTTCGATGGTGAGTGCGATCTTGGCGGGGTCGCCGGATCCGGCGATGAGCACGCGATAGCCGGCTCCCAAGGCGAGTCGAGCCAGTACGGTGCCGACCTTCCCCGCACCCAGGATGCCGACCGTGCGCACGGCAGCGGCGGTGGTGGTGGTGGTGGTGGTGGTGGTGGTGGTGGTGTCCATTTCTGCTCCGTTCATGGCGTCAGCCTGCGAGGATGTCGCGGACCATCGGGAGCACCTTGGTGCCGTACAGCTCGACTGCGCGCAGGCGGGCGCTGATCGGCTGTGCCCCCGAGGTGTAGATGAGGTCGAAACGGCCCACGCCGAGCGCCTTGATGGCGCGGGCCATCTTGCGGGCGACCGTCTCGGGCGAGCCGATGTAGAGCGAGCCGTGCTCGATCTCGGCCTCGTACTCCTCCTTGCGGAGCGGCGGCCAGCCCCGCAGCGCGCCGATGCGGTCACGGATGACCTTGTAGTGCGGCCAGTGCAGCTCCCGGGCCTCCTCGTCCGTGTCGGCGATGAAGCCGGGCGAGTGCATTCCGACCGGGTGAGCGGTCGTGCCGAACTTGTCGGTGGCTCGCTGGTAGAGGTCGATGTAGGGCGCGAAGCGCTCCGGGCTGCCGCCGACGATGGCGATCATGAGAGGGAACCCGTAGTGCGCGGTGCGGATGACCGACTGAGGTGAACCGCCGACACCGACCCAGGTGCTCAGGTGCCCGGACTCGGTCTTGGGGAAGACGTCGGCACCTTCGAGCGGAGCCCGCTTGCTGCCGCTCCAGGTGACGGGCCTCTCCTCCAACAGCTTGGCGAAGAGCTCGATCTTCTCCTCGAACAGCACGTCGTAGTCGCTCAGGTCGTATCCGAAGAGCGGGAACGACTCGGTGAAGGAGCCGCGCCCGAGGATGACCTCGGCCCGGCCGTTCGAGAGCGCGTCCACGGTCGAGAACCGCTGGAACACGCGGACCGGATCGTCCGAGCTCAGCACGGTCACCCCGGACGAGAGGCGGATACGGCTGGTACGTGTGGCGATGCCGGCGAGCACGGTCTCCGGAGCCGAGATCGCGAACTCCGCACGGTGGTGTTCACCGAGGGCGAGGACGTCGACGCCGGTCTCCTCCGCGAGAACGGCCTCGTCGACGACCTGACGGATGGCCCGCGCGTCGGACACAGGGGTGCCTGAATCGTCCTCCGGCACATCGCCGAACGTGTCCAGACCAAAGACGAGATCAGACATGGCCCGGCTCCTTCGCGAGCAGTTCCCTCACCCGCGGGGCGACTTCGCGGCCCAGCAGCTCGATCGTGCGGGCCCGGGCTTCGCGGGGCAGATTCATGACGTCGTACTTGAGATCGAAACGGCCGAGGTGCAGATCGCGGGCCATCGTGGCGATCTTGCGTGCGACGGTCTCGGGGGAGCCGACGAAGAGCGCGCCCTTGCCGACTTCCGACAGATAGCGCTCGCGGGTCGGCTTGTAGAACCCGCGCTCCTTCGCGAGGGCGGCAACGGCCGGTTCCCAGTACCGCCACCAGGTCTCGATCGCCTCCTCGTCACTGTCGGCGATGAGCCCCAACGAGTGCTGGGCGACGGGTTGCCTGGTGTGCCCGAACTGTTCGAGCGTCCGGTGGTAGAGCTCGACGTGGCCGGCGAAGCGCTGGGGGCGTCCACCGATGATGGCCAGCATGAGCGGCAGGCCGTAGCGGGCCGCGCGGACCACGGAGTTCGGGCTACCGCCCACGCCCATCCAGGTGGGAATGCCACCGGGCGGCATCCGGGGACGCAGTCGCTGCTCGACGAGCGGCGGCCGGAACCGGCCCGACCAGGTCACCGTCTCCTCACGCTGGAGGCGCATGAACAGGTCGAGCTTCTCCTCGAACAGCTCCTCGTAGTCGGCGAGGTCGTAGCCGAACAGCGGGAACGACTCGGTGGCCGATGCCCGCCCCAGTACGAGCTGGGCGCGACCGTTCGAGGCGGCGTCCAGCGTGGAGAACTCGTGGTACAGCCGCACGGGGTCGTTGGTGCTCAGTACGGTCACCGAGGTGCCGAGCCGGATGCGTTCCGTCGCGGTGGCGATCGCGGCGAGCAGGACGGGGGTGGCGCTGTCGTTGTGTCCTGCGCGGTAGTGCTCGCCGACGCTGAACGCGTCGATCCCCACGGCTTCGGCGAGCTTGGCCTCCTCGATCAACAGACGAACGGTCTCGGCATCGCTCAGCGGCCGGTCGCCGTCGGTGGCGACCTCTCCGAACGAGTTCAGCCCCAATTCGAACGCTGTGGCCGTCATGGACTCCTCCTACTGGCACCCGGGACATCCGGTTCACGCGGCAACCGACTGGTTGACGCGTCAATCTTTACCAAACATAATTGACGTGTCAACCAAAGGGGGTGGCGACAGTGGGAGAGCGACGCAGGGTGTTCCCCAGCGCCGAGGAACTGCGGATTTGGCAGGACTTCATCGAGACGACGGAAGCGCTCCGCTCCGAACTCTCGTCACGCCTGCACAGCGAGTCCTCCTTGTCACCGGGGGACTACGCCGCGCTCCTCGCGCTGCGAGAAGCGGAAGGGCGGCTGCGCCCCTCCGAACTGGCGGCCCGCATCGGCTGGCAGCGCAGCCGGCTCTCGCACCAGATCAAGCGCATGGAGCGACGAGGGCTGATTCGGCGCGAGGAATGCGTCACCGACGGCCGGGGCGCCGAGGTGGTGCTCACGGCCGAAGGTACGGAAGCTTTCCGCAACGCTTCGGTGCCGCATCTGCGTGCCGTCCGCGAACTGTTCGTCCATCCGCTCACGCCGGACGAGCTCGCGGCAGCCGGGCGGATCGCGGCGGCGCTACGCGACCGCCTGAGGGCATCGCGCAACAGCTGAGGGGTAGAAGGTCACCCGCCAACTGTCCGCGTGGGGACTCGACGACCTCGCTTTCACTACCGAACTCGTCGTCAGCGAGTCGGTGACCAACGCCATCCGCTACGCAGACGACCCCGTCGAACTGCGCCTGATCCGGGCGGACGTGCTGGTCTGCGAGGTCACCGACCCCGAGCAACACCCAACCGAGGCTGCGGCGGGCTTGAACGACGGACGAGGGGGACTCTTCCTCGCCCCAGCTCACCACCCACTGGGGCTGCCGTTACGGGTAGACGGGCAAGACCATCTGGCGGAGCAGTCCCTCACTGGGCAGACCGATCCGGCTTTGTGGGACGCGAAGGCCCTAATGCCGCCTGCCGAGCGCGATCGCGGCGGTCGCGACACCGCCGCCGGCGCCCTGGACGAGGACCGAATCCCCGGGGCGCACCCCGGCGTTGGTGAAGAGCATCCGGTATGCGGTCAGCCATGCGGTCGGGAGGCAGGCGGCCTCCTCCAAGGAGAGTTCCTTCGGCTTCGGGAGGACATTCCACGCCGGGACGGCACCGTGACCGTCCCCGCCCGCTTCAGGTCAGCAGCCCTCGCAACGGGAACGCCGCCCGCCTCGTCGCGAGCACCGCCTGGTCCAGCCGGTCCG
>NZ_JBEXID010000201.1:0-4480 GCF_040608395.1 Streptomyces sp. NPDC005181 | reverse complement strand
GTGGAGCCATGAATCCCACCGCAAGACCGCCCGAGCCAAGACCGTCGAGGACCTCATCGCGGCGTAATCAACCGGCCACCCGACAGGCTCTCAGGCACTGGAGTTCACGACACGGTCGACGTCGGCGGTGTTGGCACAACCGGTACTCCACGAACCACCAGATCATGCGTCGAGCATGCGCTGCACGGCATCGCCCGCTGGCACAACCTCCTTCAAGCCGGGCTGAGCAAGCCAGATCGGGCTCGAGCGGGGCGCAACGCCATGTGAGTGATTCGGGCAAGGCGGTCGGGTCGCAGTCCACGCGCCGCCAGAAGATTGGGGCGCTCTTTCGCTAGTGTCCAGGGTGCCGCGCCTTACACGGGCAAACGGCGGGCGCCCCAGCTCATCAATTCAGCAGCAAGGAACAATCACCATGGCCGTGTGCGAGGTCTGCCACAACGACTACGAGCTGGCGTTCGAGGTGCGTGCCGCGGGAGGGGCGGTCCACGTCTTCGACAGCATCGAGTGCGCCGCCCAGAAGATCGCCCCGACCTGTGTCAACTGCCAGTGCCGCATCCTCGGCCACGGCATGCAGGCCGACGGACAGTTCTTCTGCTGCGCACACTGCGCGCGTGAGAAGGGATTGTCCCAGTCCCAGCTCGTGGATCACGCCTGAACCCCTCGGCTGGCCGGGACGCCCGCGGCGTTTGTCGATGCTGCCGGACCTGGCCTCGGTGCGACCTTTGCGTGGTCCTGGCATGGGTGAGCGCCAGGCTGTCGTCGACGCAATCCAGCAGGGTCGGCCCGATGTGGCACGCGCGACCATGACGGCCCTCTCAGCGGACGCGGCGCCCGGGAGTCGATTCCCGCGCCCCGCGCGCCAACCCATACCGGGCCGCCGCATGCACTCCACCCACATGTCTCCAACGCCCCGACCGCCACCTGGGATAACGCAGCGAACACGCAGGGCACCGACCGAGAAGCAGTGGGTGATGCGGCAGCGGACCCTGCTGACGGTCAACAGGGCAGGCCAACGATCACTCCCACCGCTGCGCGACAGCCCGGCGCCGGCGCAGACTGGGGAAAATGAACCCTTACGAGGGGCTGGCCACGGTGGAGCGCACGGACGGGACCCTGGTCCGCGTGTGGGCCGAGGTCACCGTCGCCCAGGAGCACAGCCCGGCAGACGCGAAGCCAAGGATGAGCAACCAACACGCGCGACCTATTCGGGTTTGTGAGCTGAAGCGCCGCCTCGTAGCGTCCGATGCGGTGGCGATCGGGGATCGGGGCGGCGATCTTCGTCGCGCTCGGACCTAACGGCCCGTGCCTCCAGTGCTGGCCTGCTGCTCGCCATCGCCCCGTTGGTGACCTGCCTTAACGCTGTGACAGCCGGAGTACTGCCTCAGATAGCAAAAAGTCAGCTGACGCTCCGTCGTCCACTGGCCCGGAGCGAGGCATTCAGGCACCCTTCTCCGGACTGAGGCTGCACCGCAGCTGGTCGGGTCGCCACGGCTTGTCGGGTTGCCGATCTGGGTGGCCCATTCGATGATGGGGCCTGTCGCGGGCCGTCTTGTGAGCACCGCCTTCTTTGTGGCGCACGCGTGTGGCTGTCGATGCCACGTCGCAGTCATGAGGAGCGTTCCCGGTGCCATTGGCCGGGGCGTAGGGCTTTCGTTGGCAGAGGTTCTCTGATGCCGCGAAGAACTGCAGCTCTGCATTCTTGAGCCCTGAATGACAGCTTTGGTTTAGCTCTGGCGCACTGGCGCAGGGGCGAAGGAGGACCCCTTGCTCAGCGCGTTCGTCCAGGTGTTCAGAACCCCTGACCTGCGTAAGAAGTTGTTCTTTACGCTCGGCATCATCGTGCTGTACCGCCTGGGGTCGCATGTTCCGATCCCGGGGGTGAGTTATGAGAATGTCCAGACATGTGTCGACGCGGCGTCGGACAGTGGTGGCCTGCTGGGTCTGGTGAATCTCTTCAGTGGTGGGGCTCTACTGCAGATCACGGTGTTCGCGCTGGGCATCCTGCCGTACATCACGGCGAGCATCATCCTTCAGTTGCTGACGGTGGTCATCCCGAGGCTGGAGGCGCTGAAGAAGGAGGGCGCGGCCGGGCAGGGGAAGATCACCCAGTACACCCGCTATCTGACGGTGGCGCTTGCTGTCCTGCAGGGCACGGGCCTGGTGGCGACCGCCCGCAGTGGTGCGCTGTTCCCGAACTGCCAAGCCGCCGCGGGCATTGTGCCGGATGATTCGATCTTCACGACGGTTGTGATGGTGCTCACGATCACTGCCGGGACAGCCTGCGTGATGTGGCTCGGCGAGCTGATCACCGAACGCGGCATCGGCAACGGAATGTCGATGCTTATCTTCATCTCCATTGCCTCCACATTCCCGGGAGCGTTGTGGGCCGTAAAGCAGGAGGGCAAGATCGCCGACGGGTGGCTCAGCTTCGGCAGTGTCATTCTCGTCGGGTTCGCCATGGTGGCCCTGGTCGTCTTCGTGGAACAGGCACAGCGCCGCATCCCGGTGCAGTACGCGAAGCGGATGATCGGCCGCAAGTCGTACGGCGGAACGGCGACCTACATCCCGTTGAAGGTCAACCAGGCCGGTGTGGTCCCAGTCATCTTTGCTTCATCGCTCCTCTACCTTCCTGCGTTGATCGCACAGTTCTCCCACTCGAACGCGGGATGGGCCACGTGGGTCACGCGCAACTTTGTCCGCGGCGACCACCCCTACTACGTGGCCACGTACTTCCTGCTGATCGTGTTCTTCGCGTTCTTCTATGTGTCGATCACGTTCAATCCGGAGGAAGTGGCGGGGAACATCAAGCAGGCCGGCGGGTTCATCCCGGGTATCCGGGCCGGCCGGCCCACGGCCGAGTACCTGGGCTACGTCCTCAACAGACTTACCTGGCCGGGATCGCTGTATCTGGGGTTGATCGCACTGGTGCCGACGGTGGCGTTCGCGAGCTTCGGCGGCGCCAACCAGCTCACCGGTACGAGCATCCTGATCATCGTGAGCGTCGGGATGGAGACGGTCAAGCAGATCAACAGCCAGATCGAGCAGCAGAGCTACGAAGGCTTCCTCCGATGACGCCTCCATAGATGCTGCGATGCGGCATCCATCCCCGAGGAGACCTCGGAACCTACGCTTCTCAGGACTGCGTCCACGCCGGGAGCGGGGAAGCCGATGTGCCCAGATGGTTGGGATCCGACCGGGGCGGGACCTTCGCCGCACGTTCCTTTTCTCCGCCAGGCCGCTGTCCTGCGGCGACGAGCGGCCGGGCCGCCGTCGCAGCAGCGGGAGCACGCTGATTGGCTCTCACGGATGGCCGTTTGTGTGAGAGGTCGGTGGTGCGGGGCTGTGGACGCCGGCCAAGCCCGCCGTAGGGCGGCTCGTAGGGTTCAGCCGTCTCGGCACGGGCGGTCGTTGCGCTGGTGACCTGCAGCGCGTAGGCCAGAGCCCGGTCCTCCCTTAACGGGCGCCGCCAGGCGCTCCGGGAGCCGCGTGATGGCGTCGGCCACCGCGAGCCCGAGTGTGACGCCGGCGGCGGCAGCGATGGTCTCCGCCCAGGCCGCGTCGAGGGAGCCGGGCAGGACGGCGCTGGTGAGCCGGCTCGCACCCGACAGGACCGCCACTGAGGCCAGCGCGGCCGGCCAGCGGTGCCGTACCCCTTCGATGATGTCGTCGACGACATTCAAGAGGAGCATCATCGCCATGATGCAGGAGCCGCCGAATTCATCGCCCCAACCCACCGCGGTGACCCCGGCCCCGAAAGCGAGCACCGACAGCCAGAGCCCTATCAGCCGCCAGCAGGGCGTGGGTTACTGCCGTCTCGCACCACGCGGGATCCAGAAGAACCGCGGCCCATGCCCCGTTCCCCCGTGGCCGGCTCCTGTTGGCGCTCAGGAGTAGGTCGCACGAGAGCGCGCAGCGGTTGTGGAGCCTCATTGCGAATCAGCGCGGCACGATTGCCCTCATGACCCAGGAGATCCACGTGGCCGTCGCGGCGGCGAGCCCTTTAGGGGCCGTCCGGGAGCCACCGCCCAGCTCAGCCCGCTGCCGACGTGGTGTGTCCGATGACAGCAACCCTGCCGATCCCCTAGCCGGTGACAAGTAGCGTGCCGGTCCGGTGAGCACAACTTCCGTGCTTCGCCGATGCGGAGCCGCAGGTCGGCGTTCGTCGCTGGTGACACCTATCGTGCTTCGGCTCAGCTGCTGCGCGGAGACACGTTGGTTGGAACCTGGTCCAGAGAGTTGGATCCAAGGACCTTGGTGCCGGTTCGGAGGGCGCCGGAAGATTTCAAGTCCAGTGAGACGGTCGTGACGCTATGAGGTTTGTGGTGCGGGTTCCCTGCGCTTGGCCGGGTCGTTGATCCATGCCGTCTGGGGTATCTCGGGTGGTTGGGGGCGGCGGCCGAAGCGTTCGGGGTGGCGGGCGTATGCCTCGGCGAGGGTGACCGCGCGCTGGTCGCGGACCTCCCCGGCGGTCCCGAAGTGG